>JAIYDQ010000515.1 GCA_027487375.1 Planctomycetaceae bacterium | reverse complement strand
GGGAGCCCTTCCTGAAGACATGGTGGCCGGAAGATTGCCTACGCCTATCGCATTGCCAACCGGAACGACGCGAGCGAACCCACCAATTGCTGAAACGAAAGCTTGGGTACCAGGCGGCTTCTGTCATCAGCCTCTGTACTGGGAAAATCCGATGCTTGAACGACACGGGCATCAAACGCATCCGATGCTTCAACCGGCCATCTCAGGCGCAAGATTCTACGGAACGTTCCTTGTCTTGCCTTACTTGGCAACGCTCCGCGATCCGCTGGCCGACGTTCACACCCTAGGCGCCTACCGCCCCGGTTCACCCGCTCCTGCGCTCCGATACCGCGCCCATTACGATTCGCGAGCCCTTCGGAACCAAATCATCATGTCCGGTGCAGCGACCGCTATCTCCGCTCCCTAATTACGCTTTTATCAGTCGATTACGCTTTTATCAGTTGGCCAAGTCTCGGCTATCTCCGTGGGTGATTGCCCTTATGTTTGCCCCGGATTTCTTGACTTGGGCCATATTTCGACTAAACTTCATGAAGTGTCGTTAAGGCGGGTGCTTTGTACAGGGCATGAGACCCAATGTCAGATTACGGAATCCTAATTCCAACCGGGGGCGGCGAAGACCTTCCTCTCAAACGCGATCGAATCCTTATCGGTCGTCGTGAGTCTTGCGACATTGTCTTGCGTTTCCCAAACGTTTCTGGTGAGCACTGCAAGCTTACTCTTGAGGGTGGATATTGGTTCGTAAAGGACCTCGACAGTCGCAATGGGACAAAGGTCAATGGCTATCGTGTTGCTGGTCGCAAACGCCTCGACCCCGGAGTGATTCTTAGCGTTGCTAAACATCAATTCGAAGTCAAATACGATCCGGAATCGCTAGGCGCTTCGGGACCACCACCGGCGGAAGACGATCATGTCGAAGGACTACTACGCTCGTCGCTCATGGAACGAGCAGGACTAAAGCGTCGTAGTGATCAAGAGCCTGACAAGAACAAACGTCCCGATGAAGACTTTTAAGCAGTGCTTCTAAACAGGCAGTCGGGTCAATAGCTCGGGCTTCTACGCGATCACGATTCGGCTCTTGATCGACTGCGCAATAAAGCATTGCGAGTGTGCCAAGTGATGGAGCTCGTCAATGGTAGCTTGGTCGGGTTGATTGGCACTGGACCAATTAATTTTTGGCTGCAACGTGATTTGGCTAACCCAAGCAACTCTTTGCTGGTTTTTCGTCATGATTCCGGCTGCGTTATCCATGTAGCTATCGACGACGAATCCCTTTTTCGATGCGAGCCATAAGAACGTTAGCATATGGCAGCTGGAAGCGGCAGCCACGAGTGCCTCCTCGGGATCAACCGCCGCTTCAACGGACCACGGCGATGGAACCACATGCGGTGATGGCGAAGCAGCGAACGAAATTCCTCCATCGAAGCTCCAGCGGTGCTCGCGCGAGTATTTCCCAGCAACAAAATCTGGGCCAGGATTCTTCCACTCAATCGTTGCCCGATACTCATGCTGCGGCTTGGATGACTTGGGCTCAACGCGAGAAGCGAGAATTGCGGCTTTCTTCTCGGCGATAAATGGTAAATGATGATGGACATGGCCAATAGCCTTTGCGACGAGATCTCTCAGGGTGACAACGCCGGAACTTGAATGAACGCCAGTCCGCTCCCAAGCCTCATCGGGTTGGCGACGTAGGATCCTCGCCGTTCGCCGCCGGAGAATTGTCATCAACTCCAACTCTTCTTCAATCGATTGTTCTTGAAACTGGAGTTTGTCCGGATAGGGCCGCTCATCAACACCCATGAGTAGCGGGTTATCGAGTGCTAAAGTTCGTTCGATCCGATCCGTAAAATAGATGTCGGTATCCGCTAAGTGGCACACCACCTCTAGCGTACTCCACTTGCCCGGAATCGGCCTCGCTTTCAACTCATCGACAGTAAGCCCTTCCACAGCCTGACTCAATTCCATCGCGCATCGCTCATAAGCATCGATTAAATCACCAACGCTTTGAGGGGTGGAGACATGCTTGGCGTATGCGTTGATCGGTTCGCTAAGGCTACTGGCGGCGCCTGCTTTCGCGATCGAAAAAATCTCCGAATCATCGACCATGAATGTGTCGTCATGTTCGTATGCAGGAGCACAGCAACAAAGCAACTTCAATTCGATCGTTCCATCGTTGTGTATCCAGTGGACCATACCGGGCGGAATGGAGATCGCGTCTCCCTCGCCGACCCGTCTCACTTCATCTTCGAAGCACATCACACCCGATCCGGCAATGATGTAGTAGATCTCCTCGGAGGCCTTGTGGAAATGTGCTTCGGTCTTGATCCCCGGGCCAATCGTCGCCTCAGCCAAGCTCTGGTTCCTGATTGAAGAATTTCGATGCGACAACAATTCTCGAATAATCGAGCCATCTTTCGTTGTGAATGCTTCACAATTCACCAAGGAAACAACATCCATCGCAATTCTTCTCCAAATTCGAAACCGTAGCAATCAGAAGTAACAAGGTTAAGATTGTGACAGGATCCTTGCAAGCGTTCGAATCGCTCGCGTATTCGATCCATGTTTAAAGACTACCGGACCTGAGATAGTGCCAACCGTGCGTTCAAAACTGCTCGATTTTTTCGCGACATACTGGCTTTCTGTCTGCTTCTTCGTCGTCACTACTCTTCTTTGCAAACCAGCTTGGTGGGATGGTTTGCTTTTTGGATTTCGGGACACGCTACACTTTTATTATCCTCTTTGGTCTCATATTGACAGGCTTCCATGGATGGAGCATTTGCTTCCTCTATGGAATCCCCTAGATGGTTTTGGATGCTCCATTGTCGGCGAACCGACTTCAATGGTGTTTTATCCACTTCGCGTTTTCCTGCTTCTTCCAGTGGGCAGCATTGAACAGCGTACTGGAGTCTTCATATTGATTCATCTCTGGCTCTGCTACTCAATTTGGATTTATGCTGGTTCGAAACTGGGTTTGCAATCAGGGGCGTTACAACTAACAGCCTGGGGCTATTCGCTCAGCGGACCTATCTTCTTTCAAGTCTACAACCCACCATTCCTTGTCGGTGCTGCATGGCTTCCTCTGGCCATGTTCGGAATACTCAAAAGTGTAAAGGCTTCGTGGAACACATCGGGCGAAGAAAAGCCTTCACTGGCTCTTGGTGAAGCGTCGCACGATCGTCGGGATGCGATCGCTTGCCTTACTGTATCGCTCACGATGATTGTCCTGGGCGGTGATGCTCAACTGGCATATCACCTCGCGATCATTGCCGCAATTGTCGTTTGCTGTTTACTGATTCAGAATCGATGGAGTAATCAATTCTCTTCGTTAGATTGTTGGCGACTGTTTCTTCTATCGACCCGTTCAATCGTTGTCGCATTTGGCTTCGCCGTTGGATTGAGCGCTATCCAGTCGATCCCAACACGGTACTGGTTAGCATTGTCCGAGCGAACGGGCCCCATCAACGCAGGCTTGGAATATAACGATCGCGGTCTGATTGGAACGTCTTATCAATTCAGTGAAGCAGCATGGAACTACTCCACGGTGCTGGTACCTAATGTTTTAGGACACATTAGCCCCGAGAGGACTCGATGGCTTGCTTCCTTCGGTGCCGAGCCATCGATTTGGACTCCGTCGTTGCATGTTGGAACATTCATCATTGCAGCAGCGATTGCGTCTTGGTTTACAAGGCTTCGTACCAGTCTTTCGGTAGTCACAATGGTTGTAACGTTCGTCGCAGTTCTAAGCAGTATTGGAAGATACAACTTGTACGAAGTTTGGAACTCAATACTTCCGGGTTATTCCCACTTTCGATATCCGGCCAAGTGGACTCCACTTTTTGCTTGGGGCGTCTGCATGGCAGCAACGGAAGGGATCTCGATTGTAAATGACTCGAACATCCGCAGAGTAATTCAACGAATCTGTTGCGTCATTGCAGTTCTTGGAGGCGCTGCAGCGTGTTTGAATCTGCTCGTTTATTTTTCGCCGACAGCAAGAGTTCGTGCTTATGAGCTGCTGTCCAATTCCGCAAAGACTCGCGGAATCGAACTGGATTTGGAGATGAGTCAATCAATCTATTTCATTGGCTTCGGTGGCTTTCTTGCGGTGTTAACAGCGAATGCGATCTATGTGGCTCTCCAATGGAAAAACTTCCAGCGATCGATACTTGTCATCGGAGTCATCACGATTCTCGAATTGTCGATCGCCCTGCAGCCGGCACTGATTTTTGTTCGGCCTCTTTCGGTAGATCCTTTACCAGGATTGCCGCAAGAAATTTCAACCACCTGGAGTCACTTTACTGATTCCGAATCGACCCGCCAAGCGAAAGAAGTACTTAACCAACGCGGGCTCCGAACAACATGGGAGTTTGGCGGAATGACACTACCCGTACTGCGTTCACAAGACATTCCGGTTGCTCGTGAATTAAATCCGCCGTGGCTTGCTTGTGAAATACAAGCAGTCGATCAAGGCAATCGAGTTATGGGCAAGCTACACCTGCTTCGTAACTTTCGAAGCTTTCAAGCCTATTTCACGCTCGGTCCCAAAGCGATTCGCCGATTCTGCGCTACACGACCTATCGACTTAGAATCCGAAACGCCCACTCCGCATACCGCGAGCGACGAATACCTCACGCATCATGTCTGGTCGCTGAACGAATCACCGATTTGGCCACCGCGTGATCGTCCCAATCCCTTGGAAGAACGAATTCGATTCTCGAAAGCGATGATGGCATCCAATCGCTTCGAATTCGACTACGAGAGCCCAGAAGGTTTCTTTCTTCAGTTGCCGATACTAGACGACGGGGGATGGTACATCGCTCGCACCGATAGTGACGTATCCATCATGAAGGGGCCTGAAGATTTACTAACGCTTCGATTGCCCGCAGGGTCACACTCGATTGCCCTAAGTTTCTTCCCGCCAGGTTTGCTCCTCGGTGCAATCATCTCCGCCAGCACGCTGCTCGTCATCGCAGCAATATCTTTTCGCATGCGTAGCAGGAAGAAAGCCGTGTGGATACCCGCGAATAGCGCGGATCTACGCGAATAGATTGGTGGATAGGACGAGTCGATAACCACCTTTGGCCCGCATTTATCTTCACCCATTCGCGTATATTGCGGGCGGAAATTCGATGACAATTTTGCCGGGTATGGGTTAGGCTGTCGCCCCTTTTTTGTCGCCGAGGAGAATCCGAGAAATCGTGACGAGAGAATCAATGATGGTGAGCATGCAATTGGAAAGAAGTGTCTGTGTCGAGCAGAAAATTCGCAGACAAATTGATTGGATTGGGCGGGAGTGATCGTGTTTTGGTATCAACGGACTCCAAAATTCCGGTTACACTTCCAACAATACTCGGTCGATTCCACATCGACGTTTCGTCAGCGAATGCCATTTTGATTCGAAATCGCCTGTTTAACTCTCACCCTCAAAAGCCCTTTCATGACTTCTCCTCAGAACAATTCCATTATCGAAGCTGATGGATTGCAAATTGATCTTAAGAATAGGACGTTGGCGGGGATCTTGGCGTTCCTTTGGCCGGGAGCGGGGCACTGGTATCAAGGACGTTACGGGAAAGCGGGACTTTTTTCGACCTGCATTCTAGGACTGTTTATGGTTGGTATGGTTCTTGGTGGTGGCCGAGTCGTTTATGCTTCGTGGGACCCTCAGGACTATCGCTGGCACTATGTGTTGCAGGCAGGAGTCGGTATTCCGGCAGCTCCAGCAGCAATCCAGTGGTTCTTTGAATCCGATAGCGAATCATCGTTGCTGCGGGGTTGGATGGCTAGACCGGCCACCATGGGAGTGTTATCCGATTGGCACAAAGAAACATCTGCCGGCTTTGATCTTGGGACTCTATTTACGATGGTTGCCGGACTGTTGAATGTACTTGTGATTTTTGATGCGGTCGCGGGTCCAATGGCGATCCCCGGCCACGAGTCTCGCAAGAAGAATCCTCTACCGGAATCAACTTGATTTCGAAGAAATTTTAAAGCATCGCTAACAAGACACTCGGTCTGAAGTGCTTGTTAGCTCGTTCCACGAAGCTTCGACCTAGCTAACCTTCAGCATACCCTTACTATCGCCAAAGCTGTCGGCTTTCACACCCATTTGTTGAAGCATCCACACGTAGAGATCGCATAACGGCGTCTCCTTGGGGTACCGATGGTGAGAACCCGTTTTGATTTTGCCACCCGCTTTTCCAACCAAAACAATTGGAAGGTCATCATGATTGTGTCGGTCGCCGTCAGAGATACCGCTACCGTAAACGATCATGCAATTATCTAACAACGATCCGCTACCTTCTTTGACTCGAGCTAGTGCGTCCACGAAGTAGGCAAAATGCTCAGCGTGAAAGGCGTTGATCTTCTGAACCTTCGCCTGCTTCTCCGCGCTCTTGCCGTGGTGTGACACGTCATGGTGCCCCTCAGGAACACCAATGCTCGGGTAGCCTCGATTGTTCCCTTCATTGCAAACCATGAAGGTTGCAATGCGAGTAGAGTCGCTTTGAATGGCGAGTGCTAAAAGATCCATCATCGATTTGCAGTGCTCCGACCAATCTCGAGGAACCCCAGCCGGTCTCGGGAAATTCGGGATGCCATCTTCGCCGAGCTTGAGTTTGTCGCTACGAACGAGTCGATTCTCCACATCGCGTACTGCATATAGATACTCATCTAGCTTCCGCTTATCTGCTGCACCAAGTTTCTTTTGCAAATCGTTTGCGTCTTCAAGAACAAAATCTAAAACGCTTTTTCGTTGAGCTTGTCGCACGGATTTGCTCTTCGCTTTTTCAGCGGCGTTCTCGCCACCGAACAATCGATCGAAAACAGCCGAAGGATTATTCTCCTTTGCAAGAGGGCTCGTTGCATTCCGCCACGCGAGGTTGCTTGGATAAGCACAGCTATAACCGGAGTCGCAGTTACCCGCTTGCGCACTTCCTTCCAGCCCTAACTCAAGGGAAGCAAACCTTGTTTTGCTCCCAAGGTTTTGAGCCATGACCTGATCGACAGAAACAGAATTCTGAATGTCAGCACCATTCGTTTTCTTGGGATGGCTACCTGTCAAGAACGACGCCCCGCTGCGCGCGTGATCTCCAGCGCCGTCACCGTGTGCACGAGCTCCATCTAATGTGAGCCCAGTCATCACGCTCACATATTCGCGATGAGGTGCGAGACACTCGAGCGTTTTATTCAGTTGGTAACGAGGTCCCTCTTCTGTCGGTGTCCAAGCTGCCATGTGAGCTCCGTTGGGAACACTGAAGAACAGCGATCTCAAGGGAGCTTTCGTTTCTTCGGCACTCATAACGCTGCGGGTAATCGGAGCCATCGCCTCCAACCATGGCAAGCCAACAACTGTACCGACACCGCGAAGAAGAGTGCGTCTGGAGATTCGTTTTGCTGACATGATGATGTTTCTTCTGAATGGATCTTATTAAACACAGGGGAGTTTATTTATGGTGGCTTGCTTCGTTGGAGTACAGCCTTCAGGCGCCGAGCACCTTGGATTTGCCCAAAGCGGCTAAAGCCTGAACTCCAGCGCAATCCAAGCGCAGTCCAATTAGTCTTTTATATACGTTATTCGAGCAATTCTAGATCATCGCGAACGCCTTTTCGTTGGAAAGGATTGCTCAAGACAATCTCGGTGACCAAAGAGACGAATCGAAAATCATCGGCTTTGCTCTTAGAAAAAATCTGATCAACTGCGCATCGATCGTAGTATTCTAATCCTCGTCCAAGTGCGAAGGTCATCATCTTTTCTGTTAGGCACCGCACGAATTTTTCGGCGTTTTTCTCTCGCATGATGCGGATCAAGTCGCCTGCGCTTTTGATTTTTTCACCTGTTGGCATTTCGCCGCTGGCATCGATCTCTTCGCCCGCATCACGCGTTCTCCATCGACCTACTGCATCATAATTCTCGAGAGCCAGTCCAAGTGGATCCATCAATTTATGACATGATGCACAGGCAGGGTCGGCGCGATGTTGTTCGATTCGTTCTCGCAAGGTCCCGTTGAGTTCTGCTTTATCCAGTTCAGGTACGCCGGGTGGAGCGGGTGGCGGAGGAGTATTCAAAAGATTGTCCAGTATCCATTTTCCGCGTTTCACCGGGCTGGTTCGGGTGGGGTTGCTGGTCACTGCAAGCACCGATGCCTGAGTTAATATTCCACGACGATTTTGACCCACCAGCGAGACCTTTCGGAACTGGTCTCCTTCGACTCCAGGGATACCGTAAAACTTGGCGAGCTTCTCATTGAGGTAAGTAAAGTCCGCATCCAGTAACCGAAGAACACTTAAGTTGTTCCTCATCACACCTGCGAAAAAAGTGTACGTCTCGCGTCTCGCAAGCTCGCGAACTTCTTCGTTCCAAGTCGGGAACATCGCTTCGTTCGGTTCAAACGTGTCCAGCTTACGAAGCGTGAGCCACTGCCCTGCGAAATTCTCCACGAAGGCATTGGCACGCCGGTCGTCGATCATCCGCTTTACTTGGCCTGCGAGTACACCAGGCTCACGAAGTTGTCTTCGCCATGCAAGACTCAGCAATTGATCATCCGGGGCGGTGCTCCAGAGGAAATAACTGAGACGTGAAGCAAGTTCAAATTCGCTTACAAGCGGATATCCCTCGGGGGTCTTTGCTTCGGGAGTTTCGACTTTGAACAAAAAGTTTGGTGATATAAGCATGGCTTGGATCGCAACTTGGACAGCGCCTTCGTAACTCTCGCCATCGTCCATCGCGTTCTTGGAAAGTGCGACTAATCGTTCAACTTCCGCTGTCGAAACCGGTCGGCGATAGACTCGTCGGGCGACCGCAGTCAAAACCTTTTTCAAAGCGTCTTGCGGACCTTGCGTGACGTTTGGAACTGCCGTGATGATCCGAGTGTGACTTTCGGGGAGCGAAGATACAGGCACGGCTTCGCTAGGCTTCTGACCGGAAATGCCTACCGAGTAGATGTACAGATTGCGATCCTCTTTGGGTTTTCCATTTTTCGCATCTGAGCTGTCATCATTTGTGAAAGCGATCGAGATATTCCGTTTTCCGGCCTTGAGTTTCATCATGACTTGGTAGTCACCGCGCGTTTCGGGTGTCGCCTTGACATCGATCTCTCGTACTTTCTTTCCATCGACAGAAATCAATACGCGAGGCCCAATGCTGCCGACTTTCGATCCGCCTAAAAGCATGTTCAGATAGTAAGTCCCCGACCAGGGAACCGTCTCATCAAATTTGACTTCCGCGTTCGCCCAAAGAGTTATCTCAGAAGGCTTAGCAGCGCCGCCAGACTTAGGCTTGAGCTGTTCCAATTTATAGAAGTTCTCGAATATCGGTCCTGGCTCGGGAGCAATGATCGCTTTGCGAGTAATGTCTTCAGCCGCTTTCAGATACTTTTCCATTAGCAGCGGTGGTAGCGTCAGTACGTCACCGATGTTGTCGAACCCGTAACCGACGTCATCGCCGGGAAAGTCCATCGCGGGCTCGTAATCAATTCCAAATAAGTCGCGAATCGTATTGCGATACTCGAACTTGTTCAGCCGCCGGATAGTGATACTTCCAGGGTTCGGAGTCTTCCCGCATTCAACATCGTTAATTGCAAGGTTGATCCAGTCGATTAGTTGCTTCCGCTTGACATCGTCCAGCGGCTCAGCATCCGCGGGAGGCATATCCTTGATGGCCAAACGAACTGCAATTTTTTCCCAGGTGGCTCGTTCCTTCATGACCATCTTGGCGGACTTGAAATGAGTTAACGACAATCCACCGGCGGCTTCCGATCCGCTGTGACAATCGATGCAAGCCGCTTTCAAAATTGGGACCACACCGGTTGTGAACTCGGCATTCCGTTTATCCCAATCGACAGCCCAAAGCGGAGCCACCCCAAAAAGGTAAATCGGAATGAAAAGCCAAGTTTTCATCATCTGAGCCGTGTCAATTTCTTTCACGCAAATTAATCCTTGGGACGTCGGCCAGCGGCAGGGCGCGGCGACTTTGGTAAGATCACAAACCTTGTCATTACTTTTTGCGAAACAACTTTCGGAGCTGCTCCCGGAGCAGCTTCTCAGACTTTGACTAATCGGACACCGCCACTTTGTTGGAGTACAGCCTTTAGGCGCTGAGCACCTCGGATGCTCGCAAAGCGGCTAAAGCCTGGGCTCCAGCACAAAACTGGCGCTGTCCGACCAATTATAGCCCCAAAACCTAAGGAACAAGTGATTATGTCCCACTGCAGCCTAGAGCAACTCACTGTCGGCAAATGTACTCCCTGTGAAGGCGGTATCGATGCGATTTCCCTCGCCGACGCTGAAAAGCAGTTAGAGGTACTGGACGGCTGGAAAATCGCTTCGGATGGAAAGTCGATTTCCAAGTCATGGAACCGCAAAAACTTCGTGAAATCACTCGATTTCTGCAATGCGATTGGTCAGCTAGCGGAAGCAGAGCAGCATCATCCCGATCTCCATTTAACGGGCTATCGGCACGTCGAAGTTGTCCTGACAACCCATGCAATCGGCGGTTTAAGCTTAAACGATTTTATCCTCGCGGCAAAAATCGATTCGCTGTAACAAGCTCGACAAAGGGATCGATTAATGAGCTGTCCAACCTGCGTCGACTGTCAGAAGGCTGCCCGTGGTATAGCTGCTGGCGGGGCTCGCCAGATAGATCGCTGCACCCTGGATTTCCTTCAGTTCGCCCCAACGCTTTAAAGCGGTCAAACCGAGAATCTGCTGTTTAGCCTGTTCAGAATTGGCGATAGGAAGATTGATCTCAGTTAAAAACGGTCCCGGACAAATCGCGTTACAGGTAATCCCATGTGGAGCGAGCTCCAGCCCCAATGTTCGCGTCAATTGAACGATGGCTCCTTTACTGGTCGCATATGAGCTTCTGTCAGGCAGCCCAACCACGCCTAAAGCACTCGACATATTGATGATTCGACCGTATCCAGCTTGCTTCATCGAAGGAACGACTGCTTTACACGCATTCCAAGTGCCGTAGACATTCGTTTTCATGACTTGATCAAATTGATCATGAGTCAAAACGTCGATGGGAGCTCGAATGTTGATTCCGGCGCTGTTGAGCAAGATGTCGATTTTGCCCCATCGATTTATCGCAAAAGCGACAGCACGTTCGAGCGAATCGGGATCGGTTACGTCGGCTTGAAATCCTACGGCATCGACTGAAAATTTCTCGGCGACCGCTTTCGCTGCGGCGGTGCAATCATCTTCGTGACGGCTTAGAAGCAGAACTGACGCTCCCGCCGATGCGAGCCCCGCGGCCATGGCCAACCCAAGACCCTTCGATCCGCCTGTGACGATGGCTACGTGTCCTGGCATCTGAAATAGTTGGATTCCAGGCAGGTCACCCAACACAGTATCGCCGTGCGAGCCGATCATCTTACACACTCAATTCGCAAATGTGCAGATTTTTATCGCTCTCGGAATACGATCCGACCTTTGGTGAGGTCATAGGGAGATAGCTCCACTCGTACCTTGTCTCCTGGGACAATTCGAATGAAGTTCTTCCGCATTTTTCCTGCTACGTGCGCGAGAACCTCATCTCCCGTTTCTAATTGCACTTTGAAACGAGTGTTAGCCAGGGCTGACATGACAGTCCCGTCTACTTCGAATGCCTCTTCATTTTTTGCCATAAATTGCTTACTCGGCGATTTTCTTGGATCGATTTGCAGGTCGCCGTATCAAACTGATGGCTCCCGGGGTGAATTAACTGAATAGAATTATTAGTTATACTACTTCGCCCACAACTTCGTCTATTGGAATTATTCTTTGTCTCTCCCAGTATCTGAACCAATTTCACCGTCATCTTCCCCTTCCGAACCCGCAACTCAGCAATCTGTCGCTGGTGATTCGGGTTCGAAAGTAGACGCGTCTCCATTCTTCTTCGTCTGCTGCCAGGAAGGAGCCGAGCATGCCGTAAAGGAGGCTCTTTGCGGTCCGGAAAAGCCGTTTCGTATGGCTTTTTCACGTCCTGGCTTCCTGACGATGAAGTCCGAGTTCAGCGTTCCCCTATGGTCTCCGGCTGTTCCTGAGAATCAATTCGTCCGATGTAGCGGGCACGCTCTTGGGAGCGTTCAAGGTGAATCGGCTGATTTATTGATAAGCGAGATCCTCGAGAAGTATGCGTCGATCGGGTGGGAAAATCTTCACATTTGGCAGCGAGATATCGCCGTTCCTGGTTGGAATAACTTCGAACCGGGCCGATCAGCACTGGCGAAACTAGTTGCAGATCAGTTTGCGCAGCGACTGCAGGCTTCTTCCGACGATCGTTTTGGCCGTGTAAACCAGATCGCGAACTGGAACGAACGGGTGCTCGATATCGTCTTGATCGAGCCCAACTACTGGTGGGTCGGAACTCACATCGCCGACAAAATTCATCGTCGCTGGCCTGGTGGCGTCTTTATGATCGATCCTCCCGAAGACATGATCAGTCGAGCTTACCTTAAAATCGCCGAAGCGATGGCTTGGAGCCAACTACCATTCCAACGCGGCGATGCAATCGTCGAAATCGGGAGCTCACCTGGAGGGGCCTGCCAATACATGCTCGATCAAGGTTACAAAGTCACCGGTGTAGACCCGGCAGAGATGGACCCAAGCGTTGCTGACCATCCCGCCTTTGAACACATTCGCGCGCGGAGCCTTCAGGTCAAAAGGAAAGTCTTCAGCAAGTTTCGCTGGTTAGTATGTGACGCGAACGTAGCACCTAACTACACACTCGATACCGTCGAAGGAATCGTCACCTACCCGTCAACTGCGATTGAAGGACTCTTGCTTACGATCAAACTTTCGGAATGGTCCAAGGCCACAGAAGTTAATAGTCACCTGGAACGTGTTGCTAGCTGGGGCTACACACACACCATGGCACGCCAACTTTCTTATAATCGTCGCGAGTATTGCATCGCAGCATGGAAGTAAAACTGCGTTCACGAAACTTTCCCGTCTCAGTACCCCTCCCCTCCCAGTACGGATTGAAGAATCATGTCACGCCTCATTTTATCTCTAGGAATCATCTCTATGATCACCGTCGGAGCGACTCAAGCTCAAACGTCATCACCGATTCGATCGTTGGGCAAGATCGAAGTTTTTGATCCATCACTCGAGTCGCTAGTTGATCCGAATTCACCAATTGAGATCCTAGCAGACGGATTTACATGGACCGAAGGACCTTGCTGGATTGGAAGTGAGGCGAATGGACATCTTCTATTCTCGGACATTCCTCGTAACAGCATCTTCAAGTGGAAGGCGAACGAAGGAATTACTCTGTTTATGAATCCGTCTGGCTATACCGGAGTGACCTATTACGGACTAGAACCCGGGAGCAACGGTTTGTTATTAGACTCGAAGGGGCAGTTGGTCCTATGCGAGCATGGTGATCGACGCGTTAGCGTGTTAACGCAGGGCGGTGGCAAACGAACGCTCGCCGACAACTACCAAGGCAAACGACTCAACAGCCCTAACGATGGTGCTCTACACAGCAGCGGTGATATCTACTTCACCGACCCACCGTATGGACTTCCCGCACGCGAGAAAGATCCGCGACGTGAGCTGGATCATTTCGGAGTCTATCGCATAAAGAAGGACTCAAATGAGATAACCTTATTAACCACTGAGTTGCAAAGACCTAACGGTATAGCCTTCTCGCCGAATTATAAAACTCTCTACGTCGCCCAAAGCGATCCCAAAAAAGCTATCTGGATGGCTTTCGACGTAACTGCAGATGGCTTGCTGGAGAACGGTCGCGTGCTCCATGACGCAACGGCCTCCGTTGGAAAACTTCCCGGTCTTCCTGATGGCATGTCAGTCGACTCGCTCGGAAATCTTTGGGCAAGCGGCCCTGGAGGGATCTACGTGATGACCCCACAAGGAAAAGTCCTTGGAAGACTGACCACGGGAGAAAAGACAAGCAACTGCGCCTTCGGCGAAGATGGTAAATCACTTTTCATTACTGCCGATAGCTATCTTTGCCGAATCAAGTTAAAGATTAAAGGACTTTAGTTTTCGTTGTTGGGTTTGTTTCTCAACTCGTAGCTGCGTCTCTCCGAGACGCAGGATCCTCGCGTCTCGGAGAGACGCGGCTACGTGGAAACAAAGACTCATGCTTCGTCTAAATTGGGTACAGAATTCGTCCTCGTAGCAGATGTCGTAAGACATCTGACGACTTTAGACTATTCC
Organism: Planctomycetaceae bacterium; assembly: GCA_027487375.1. GTDB lineage: Bacteria > Planctomycetota > Planctomycetia > Pirellulales > Pirellulaceae > JAIYDQ01. The sequence goes on along the minus strand of JAIYDQ010000515.1, from coordinate 9,112 downwards.
GTTTTCAAGTTGGAGAAAGCACAATTCATTTAGAGCAATGCTTTGTAGCCGGATTGCAGTAGGATAGGCTTCCAGCCTGTCGATTGCGAAACCGACAGGCTGGAAGCCTATCCTACGACTGGTCATCGTGGTCAATCCGAAGCTCCACCAACCTAATAAGCGGTCTTGCTAGGTAACCCCAAGAGCCAACTCGCCATCAATTCCGATTGGCAATTGATTGGATAGCTTCCATGACGCGGTCCAATGAAAGTTGCTTTACACACTGGTACTGTTCGCTCAGGTTTTGAAGCGGACATTTGTCCTTCCAGCATGGATGGCATGCGACTGTAGGTTCGATAGCGACTTCTGGCTCGTTGAAGGTTACTGTCCATCGAGGATCGGTCGCCCCATAAACAGTGATTACTGGTCGGTCTAATGCAACTGCCATATGACGAATTCCGCTATCGGTTGTTAACACGATCGATGCCCGCGCAAGAATTGCTTGACTGAGTCCTAGCGGAAGATCCTTCCACTCACTCATCGATTGAACTCGACGATGAGCCAGAGCAGCGACGATCCTAGCTGGTTGTTCGCGTTCTGCTGGACCTCCATGAAGCAGAACTTGATAAGACGTCTCTTCAACGATCCGTTGACACAGCTTTTGAAGAATGTCTTCCGGAACAAGTCTTCCAATGCTCGACGCAGCGTTGTTATTAATGACAAGCGTCGGAGTTGAATCGACAAATCCGATGGACCGAAAGAGATCAGTAGCTTGCTTGACGTAAACTTCTGGCGTATGAAGTTCCATCCGAAAATCAGTGATCGATTGCCCCGTGAATGCTTCAACGACTTTCGAGTAATACTGGATGGCAGGTACCGGTAATAGTTCCCCATTCCGGCGTTCGACTGCGATGCGATCCGTCAGTAACCATCCGCGTCCATCGCGGTTGTACCCGATGCGACGTGGCGAACCGGAAAGAGCAGCCATTGCAGCCGTTCCGAGGGAGTTAGTCAGCAACAAAATCGCGTCGAACTTTTCATGTCGCATGGCGACTACCAAGCCGCGTCGATTCAGCAATGGAGGCTTTGCTTTCGCTTTGTAAACAAGATAGCGATCAACCCAGGGTTTCTCAGGCGGCTGATCTTGAAGAACCATCCTTGCAACCGGTCGTCCTATCGCGACGATCTCGGTTTCAATAGGACAGTTTTGTCGAAGTGATCGCAGTGCGGGTATGGCCATGCAAACATCGCCAACCCAGTTCGGTAGAAAGACTCCGAGTTTCATTTGCGAGCCTAGCCTACAAGCTGAGGTGACCTGCTCTGTCGCTTGCGTTCGTTTTCTCGCAAGAAGACCTTGCGAAGTCGGATCGAAGATGGTGTGATCTCGACCAGTTCATCATCCTCGATGTACTCCAACGCGGCTTCTAAGAAAAGCTGTCGAGGTGGCTTAAGAATAATGTTCTCATCGCTACCTGCGGCTCGAATATTCGTGAGCTTCTTCTCTTTCGTCGGGTTCACAACCAAGTCGTTATCTCGAGAGTTTTCTCCGACAATCATCCCTTCGTAAACGTCATCACCAGGAGCGACAAACATGTCGGCTCGGTCTTGAAGAGCGAATAGAGCAAACGGAATGGCTTTACCAGGAACCATTGAAACCATGACGCCGTTAGCTCGACGTGGAAGATCTGCTTCCATCGGTCGGTAGCCAGAGAAGCGGTGGTGAATAATCGCAGTGCCTTGAGTCGCATTGAGCATCCGCGTTCGAATTCCAATGAGTCCTCGGGCCGGAATTTCAAACCGAAGCAATGTGTATTCACCGCGAGGCGACATCTCTTCGAGGAGACCACGACGATTTCCGACGAGCTCCATAATGGGTCCCATCTTATCAGAGGGGACTTCAACGGAAAGTGTTTCAAATGGTTCGTGTAGCTTGCCATCGATTTCTTTCAACACCACGCGAGGCTTACTCACGGAAAGCTCAAAACCTTCGCGACGCATTGTTTCAATCAAGACCGAAAGGTGCAAAACGCCACGACCTGCAACAGCGTACTGATCCGAGTTTTCGACTTGGCGAACTCGCAATGCAACGTTGCGTTCGAGTTCTTTTTCGAGTCGCATTTTTAGCTGACGATTGGTTACGTATTTGCCATCGCGTCCGGCAAGCGGAGACGAGTTGATCGAAAAAACCATCTCAAGCGTTGGTTCATCGACTGTCAGTCGTGGCAACGGAATGACTTCGCCACGTCGGCAAATCGTGTCACCGATTTCGATCTCTTCAAGCCCCGTAACAGCCACAATGTCGCCAGCCTTAGCGTTTTCGATTTCAACTCGGCCGAGCTTATTAAACGCCTGCAACTGAGCAATCTGAGCGGGGGCGATCACATCGTTCTTCTTTGCAAGGTCGACTTGCTGATTCTTTGCGATGCTACCGGATTGAATTCGGCCGATCGCGATTCTTCCGACATATTCAGACCAATCGAGATTCGTAACCAACAATTGAAGCGGACCATCTGGTTCGACATCCGGTCCTGGAATTTTCTCAACCATCAAATCAAGCAATGGCTGCATGTCTTTTCCAGGCACTTTCCAATCGTGAGTGGCATAGCCTTGCTTACCCGATGTGAAGATCATGTCAAAGTTGTCCATGTAATTCTCGCCGCCAAGCTCGACTAGAAGCATCAACGCTTCATCAATCACTTCGGCAACGCGAGCATCAGGTCGATCGATCTTGTTGATCACGATGATCGGCTTGACACCGACTTCGAGAGCCTTGCTAAGCACGAATCGTGTTTGTGGCATGGGACCTTCTGCTGCGTCCATCAATACCAACGCACCATCTGCCATTCGAACAACGCGTTCAACTTCGCCGCCGAAGTCTGCGTGACCCGGGGTATCGATCAAGTTGATTTTGATCCCCTTGTAGTTCATCGCGATGTTCTTGGAGAGAATCGTAATCCCGCGTTCGCGCTCGAGATCGTTGCTATCCAAGATGCAAGCTTGCGTTAACTCCGAGTCTCGATACTGTCCGCTGTGTTTGAGCAAGCAGTCCACCATGGTCGTTTTACCATGGTCAACGTGGGCAATAATGACAATGTTTCGAATGTCGTCGCGTCGCATAAATTCGTTCTTACAGAGCAGGGCCGTCGTCTAGCCAAGAGCAAGAATCAATCCCTTGCTCGACTGGCATTTTTCGATGAATACATCTAATTGTCGCAAAAATAGCCAAATTTCAGAAGACCTTTTCGTGTGAATATCATCCCACGAAGGCTTTGCGACAGACAATTGGAAGACCCTTACTGTCTTTCTCGAGCCGTTTGTCAAGTAGAGTCGCTTTAAACGCGAATTTGGAGAAAATCGGCAACGTAGCCAAGGAGTCAGTTCATAAAAGTTTTTGGACGAGCGAAAGATTACTACATTCAAGTAGCCGTTTTTGAGATTTTGGCTCCGAGCAGTCATGCGGATGGACCTGATGCTTCGCAATCGGCCGATTTTCGAGCCTGGATTTGTCATAATTTTATAAATTTCATAGCCAGGGAACGTAGCGAGCTTGCTGAGAGTGTGTTTTTCAAGCTAAGGTTCCACTGCAAGAGGGGCTGGAAGGAGCCATCGAAAGTACTAGCTAACTCGCCAGAACGCCCCTCAACGACCTTAGGTTGACCTGCGCGACATTCGAAAAATCGAAAAATCGGCTGCAAGCTGCCTGAAAATTGCCCCAATCGATACGATCGGACTGAAGAAAACATGTGTGGAATTGTTGGATATGTTGGCGAAAAGGATGCAAGCCCCTTTCTTTTGACGGGTTTAAGACGGCTGGAGTATCGCGGCTACGATAGCGCTGGGGTGGTCACTCTGGAGGTCGGCGGGAATTTTCAGCTTAAGCGTGCGGTAGGAAGAATTGATCGATTGGCAAGCGTGCTTGAAGCGGGGCCGGCCAAAGGATTCACCGGAATCGGTCACACTCGATGGGCTACTCACGGGCCCGCAACCGTCGAAAATGCTCACCCTCACTTGGGAGGACGCGGACAAGTTGCGATCGTCCACAACGGAGTGATCGAAAACTACGACGTGCTCAAGCAGGCCCTTGTGGAAAAGGGATACATATTTCAATCAGCAACGGACACCGAAGTTATCGCCCATTTGATTGCAGACTGCCTTAAGCGAAACGCCGAAGCGCAGAAATCCTCGCAAACGAAATCTAATAACGGAACGCCTGAAGGTGAGAATGCAATCTACCTAGAAGCCGTTCGCGAAGTCTTGCCAATGCTTCGTGGAACTTACGGATTGGTCGTTCTCTTCCGCGATCGTCCCGACTTGTTGATCGCAGCGCGGTGTGGCAGCCCCATGGTCATCGGTGTCGGCAAAGGCGAACAATTTGTCGCGAGCGATACTTCGCCACTGATCGGCTACACCGATCGAATCATCTACATGGCCGATCACCAATTAGCCGTAATCACGAAAGACTCGATCCAAGTCCTTCATCGCGATCAAGGTCGCGTACGACCAGACGTGCGGGTTTTAGATGATGCTGCGACGGACGTTTCTTCGGAAGGTTTTCCGCATTACATGCTGAAGGAAATTTACGAGCAACCGCAGTCTCTTCGAAATGCGATGCGTGGTCGACTTGATCGGGACAATGCTACCGCAAAATTTGGTGGATTGAATCTCACTCCGGCCCAACTGCGTAATGTCGATCGAATCATTCTGACCGGTTGCGGTACTTCTTGGCACTCGGCTCTCGTGGGCGAGTATCTTATCGAAGAGCTTGGTGGGCTTCCTGTGGAAGTGGAATACGCCAGTGAGCTTCGTTATAGAAATCCACCTGTAGATAGAGACACTTTAATCTTCGGTATCACTCAAAGTGGCGAGACAGCCGACACGCTTGCCGCACTCCGCGAGATGAAACGCAAAGGCCATCATACCCTTGCGATTTGTAACGTCATCGGAAGCAGCATCGCGCAAGCCGCTGATGGTGGAATCTATCTTCACGCTGGTCCCGAGATCGGTGTGGCTTCTACAAAAGCATTCACATCACAACTTTGCGTCCTTTCGATGCTCGCGTTGTACTTTGGTCGATTGCGACACCTCAGTTACGAGGCAGGTCAGCGTATCATTGACCAATTAGAGAATCTACCGAACCTTGTCGAAGCCGCATTGGCTTGCGATGCTCAAGTGCAAGTTGTTGCGGAAAAGTATAAGGACGCTACCAACTTCTTGTATCTGGGGCGCAACTACAATTTCCCAACAGCACTCGAGGGTGCCTTGAAACTAAAAGAAATAAGCTACATTCATGCCGAGGGATATCCGGCGGCTGAAATGAAGCACGGCCCAATCGCACTCGTTGACGCACACACTCCTTCGGTCTTCTTGGTATCGCAAAGCACTGTCTACGAGAAAGTGATGAGTAACCTCCAAGAGGTAAAGGCTCGTGGCGGACCGGTTATTGCGATTGTTGATAAAGTCGATCCGCAGCTGGCTTCACTGGCCGATGACATTATCGAAATACCAAGTGTGGAAGATTTCCTTCAACCAATTGTCGCTTCGATTCCACTTCAACTACTTGCTTATCACATCGCAGTGCGACGAGGCTGCGACGTTGACAAACCACGTAACTTGGCGAAGAGTGTTACTGTCGAGTAACAAGCACGCGCGAAACCAACTTCGATCTTTTTCGTCGATGAAACTATCCCGCGGTTTTGGTTTCGAAATACCATATTTTAGTTCCATGAAAAGGTTCTCCTATGAGTGATCAACTCGGTTTGTCTTATAGTGCCCGAAAGGCATTGGTTGTCCATGTCGGCGAATCGGCTGGTAATGAGATTGCCAACTTAATTCAAAAGATGGCCATGCAGATTGAAGAACTCAAACGAAGCAAGGTTAGCGTAACGTCGGTTGTACCCGGTCAGAAAAACAAAGATCGATCGCCGCTCCAATCGCTCGAGAATGAAACCTTCTAGTTTGGACTATTCATACTGAACCGTCGTCGCTCGTTGCGTTTTGGGGCGACGCACTCTCGCTTGCAAGGCATTATCCAAAGATGCTGCAACCGCTGGTGGCTCAATTGGATGGCCATCAATAACCTAGGCCAAGATTTGTTTCTAAACCAACTTTCATTTAGCTGCGTCTCTCCGAGACACAGGCATTTCGCGTCTCGGAGAGACGCGGCTACGTGTTTGGAAACAGAACCTAGTTGACAGCAGCAATGGTTCTCGACTAGCCTCGATCTATGCGACTACCACGAGAAGAGTATATCGAGCAGGCTTATCTATTCCGCTTGCTTGGGGAACGATTAGGCCAAGGAATGCCTGTGCAAGAGCTTCTCGTACAGATGCAGCATGAATTGCTTGCTACTACCAAGCTGCCTATGGCCATCAGCTTCCTCGCAACCGAGCTCAAGCATCACGGCGTTATGGCGGATGGGCTGAAGCGTTTATCGCATTATTTTACTTCGTGGCAAGCGTTTCTGATCGAAGAGTGCGAATCCGATAGCGGGCGATTCGATCTGCCTATAGCTCTTAAGATTCTCCAAGCAGAAGCCGACTATCGGAGCCGAAGCGAAAACCCTCAAGGTGATTTTTTCTTTCAGTTTGAATCGATGTGCCGGAACCGGTTGAATTACGATCGGGGCTTGAAAGCCATGTCAGGCGACTGTGTTTATGATGCTCAATGGGCGGAGTGGATTTTGATTGTTCGTCGGCAGTTGGGGCTGGTCGATCTTGCGGATCTGATTTACGGTCGCAGCCAAGCCTTTGTCGAGTATCGCGCTCGGCGGATGGGTGAGGACCAAACACCACTCCCTTATCCAATTCTCTTCGGTGATAAGGAAGGTCGTATCGCTTTCGCGAATCGGCATAAAGACCCACTTTTTCTATTCGCAGCCATGCAAAGGCACTTGGGTTATCCTGTGGTTCCCAAATACGAAAAAGCCGAAGAAACGTTGGAACAAATCCCTCAGTTACAACGCCGGCTGGAACGGCTTGAGGCTCGACTTAAGCTGATGGAAGAGGAACAAAAACACCAAGGGATCGACTTGAGCAAGTTTTATGGAAAGCCATCGGATTCTTCTGACTGACGTTCATCACACGAGCATGATCTTGCTTGGCATTCAATCCTGTTCAATCCTATAGACGCTGACCTTCGCGCACATTTTGTCGAATCGGAGTTTTGGTCCGCGGGATTTTTCGTCAGTTAAGAGAGCGAGATCTTCAAATGCTCGAATGTTTTCGGCGTCACGCAACGACCTCGTCGCGTTCTTGTTAGTAGCTCGCTTCGCAAGAGGAACGGTTCTACTTCGTCTTCAAGCGTATCGGCAGAAACGCTCATGGTATGAGCCATTGCTTCCAATCCTGCTGGGCCACCGCTGAAGACTCTTATCAGTGTTTCTAAGTAACGTCGATCTTGTCGATCGAGTCCTATTGAGTCGATGCCGCGCATCGCGAGAGCTTTTTCTGCTATTGGCAACGTAATGCGTCCATCTGATTTACTCTGAGCAAAATCGCGCACCCAAAGCAGATGGTTGTTGGCCCATCTTGGTGTGCCGCGAGAACGTTTGGCAATCTCCTCAGACGCTTCAGGGGTAAGCTGTACGTCCAGCTTCTTTGCATTACGAGAAAGTATTTCAACTAGCTCGGTTGTCTTGTAGAAGCTTAAGTGCTCCCGAATTTGAAAGCGATCGCGAAGTGGTCCGCTCAGCATTCCCGCTCGAGTCGTCGCTCCGATAAGTGTGAACTTCGGAAGTGCGAGGTTAAGCGTTCGCGCGTTGACCCCTTCGCCCAAAACAATGTCGATTCGAAAGTCTTCCATCGCTGTGTAAAGATACTCTTCGACCGGCTTGGGAAGCCGATGAATCTCGTCGATGAAGAGAACCGCGCCTGGCTCTAGATTTGACAGATACGGAATGAGTTCTTTCGGTGCTTTTAATCCGGGCCCACTTGCCATTGAAACGGGGACACCCATTTCACGTGGAATACACGTCGCAAATGTAGTTTTGCCTAGTCCCGGCGGCCCATCGAGCAGAATGTGGCCTAGTGGATCGCCGCGTTTTTTGGCTGCATCGATCGCGATGTAGAGAACTTCCATGACCTCCGTTTGGCCAACCATCTCGGAGATTCGCTTGGGCCGCAGAATCGTATCAGACTCGGGTGTATCGAGCATAGCTTGAAGTCGCTCGGTCTCTGCCGATCCGCGCAGTCCCTTGGCAGCTTGCTCTGCATTATGACCAGAGCCGCCGATGAGGTCCTCCTCGGGATCTTCTTCGGGCCAATTACCTCCGAGTATTTTCTCGCGAACCATCCGTGCCTACGTTCTAAGGATTTTGATTTATCGATTGTGCCGAGTTGTTCTTTCGGCCTCGTTACAAAGGCTGGAAGCCTACGCTACATCGGAACCACCCCCAAATTAAGAGTTGAACAAACCACCAGTCTAACAAATTGCGGTCACTAACGGTGGAGTTGCTAGAAGCGAGAAGTACCAATTTTGAATGTCAGTCAGCGTCCAACAACGAAGCGGACAAAACGCGGATACGAAGGCGAGCGATTTTGCTATACTGGTCGAGCTTCGTTTTTGGGTGCCAGAGTCGGGGATTTCGAAAAATGAATGTTGAACACATCACACCGATCTTAAATGTCACCAGCGTCCCGGCGAGCATGGCTTGGTTTGAGAAGCTTGGCTGGAAGCGATCGTTTGCTTGGAACCAGGTAGGCATGATTCCCAATGCCGCGGACCGTGACGAAGACGGCGAAGCGGACTACGGCGGCGTAACATCTGGAAATGTTGAGATTTTTCTCTGCCAGGGGGCTCAGGGATCTGTTGGCTACACGACCGTCCCATCAAAACCCTACCGGGCAGATGATACGGGGGGAGTTTGGATGACATGGTGGCTTGCCAACGCTGCAGCTGTGGAAGCCTGCTATTCTGTCGCCATGAAGGCTGGAGCGGACGTAATCATGCCCTTGACTGTTCAACCCTGGAACGCCACAGAGTTTAGAATCCGCCATCCAGACGGCCATACTTTCCGCATCTCTGCCTTTTTGGATGATGCTCAGTAAGGCCACAGCTAGGCGTTAGAACCTAATTGAGCGCCATATTAACCACGGCAAACTTTGCCTTATCCTTCTAAATACCCGCCTTGCGCCTT
>JAIYDQ010000485.1 GCA_027487375.1 Planctomycetaceae bacterium | reverse complement strand
GGCGCAGCCTTTTTTGGGGTCCGTAAAACCTTGGTTTTGTCCAACAAGGCAAAGGCCTTGTTATAGCCGCATGTTTGGCATCCCTTACTGCTTTCGATCGTTCTGAAGCAGTTGGGGTTCTCTCCTCGTATTAGATATCGCTCGCGAATAAAACGAGCTGGAGCACCGAAATACGCACCTTCATGCCTTGCCACGCCCCGCCGTCATGCGACTGCTGAAGATTATTTGCAGACATTTTAAGCGCGACTATGTCGACTATCAGACAAGTTTTTTCCCAATACCGTAAACCATAGTTGCGCAGTAACTTGAGTTACTTGCTCTCTCTAGCTTTCTCCTTGAGCCACATAACCCGATAGCGATAGACTTCAGCTCGGGCTTGAGTTTCGGCATCAGCTTCGCCCCCCCTCGCATTCACTTGTTTCAATTCGTTGATTCTTTGCCACGTTGTTAGGGCATGGACCAATGCTTCCTGAATGATGTCCAATCGCTCTTGCTTCACGCTTGTAGTTTCCAGCCTCGCTAAGCATAGTCTCGTCTCCGCATCCATAAGAGTGTTTATGCTTACTAGGCCTCGTTGATAGCGACCCCGTAACACCTCCGCGCATTCACTTAACGCATCAATTTGAGATTTCTCGATCGCGTGTAGATCCGTAACACCGGCAAGCCCGGGAGGCATCTTACCCGTGCCAACTTTGCTGGGGATACCCTCTTGAGCAATCGCGGCAGTCGAAAACAACAGTATTGCGGCAAAAAATCGCATGACTCAACCTCCAGGCTTGTTCAAAGAATCCTCAACGTTCATACACTACCCGACCGCTGAATCCTATTGCTTCGATGAGTCCAAAACAAGCAAACGCAAACTTTGTATGATCAAAATTGTCGAAAGCGGCCACTAAGTGGCGATAAGACGCGAAATTGCCCGTTTAGTCCAAGGGTCTCGCTCCCAAACACTGTAAAGAGTTTCAAGGGGCACTCATCTCAGTGGACTTGGAGGATCTGCGTTTTCGGGGCTTGCTGTTTCTGAATTGTTGTGCGACGAAAATAGGCACTTGAGTTGTTCTCTGACGACATCAGAAACCGTGATCCCGAGTATACCCGCCCAGCAATCCAGCAGCTGCCGTTCGTCGCCGGATAGTCTCAGATGTATGTTAGCGTCGAGGCTTTTGCTTCCATACTTTGCGGGTCGTCCTGCCGGCCGTTTAGCCGTCTCGGTCATTTCAGTTTCCTTTTGTGTTGCCGCCGACTAAGGAGCCCTAGCAACGTGCTAAGGCTCCCGTGGTTGGCTTGTTAATCATCCTTGCCGTCGAACTGCCCAGCTACGTGAGTTGAGCAAGCAAACCCGACAACCTGCTGTTTCGTGAAATTAGGTCGATCATTCTGCGCCCCTATTGCCATTACGTTGGCCAACAAGATCATCACGCCGATAACGCCGCAGCCGACCTACTTTCAACGATGGGATTTCACCTGTACGGGTCAGCCTCTCGACAGTCGGGACTGAGCAACCCAGCAGGGCCGCCGCCGCATGGCAATCAACCAGGGCATCATTATCGACTCGACCAGCTAGCAGGACCGCTACTCGCTCGGCCACAGCGTCTGCAATCCGATTAATCTCGACAGGGGTTAAACTCATGAAGCACCCCCTTTTGTTTTCGTAGATCGGATTGCCGTTCGTAAGTAAGCAAACTCGGCATTGCTCTCGCAGAAATTGGTAGTACGCGTCAACGCTCGCACCGAAGCGTAAGTAGGCGATGTCGTCGAGGCCGTCCAACACTCGCAGTAGTTTCGTGTTTCTGTGTTGAATCACGATGCTGCCTCCATCATTTTTTGAATCATTGTTTGAGTTTCTTGAGCCATTGTTTGGATTCCTTTGTTTTGCCCGTTCTATTATCGCTGGCGGCCCTCGGGCACGACGCACCAGCGGCCCATTTAGGGCGTTAGGTTTCGTCATCGAGCTTTGGGCGGTTTCGGAATCCGATCGCGTCTGGTGCGATTCTGTGCGTTCGGGTTGTGTGTTTGCCGACTCTGTTGGCGTCGGCACGATAATCGAGAGAACCGCTTCGCGAATCCTCTCCCGAATGTCAGCATCAGCGGGGCAGTTTTTCAACGAGTCTTCAAGCCACTCGCAGATGGTTGCTGCACCAACAGTTCGCGCCATAGTACACTTTTGAGAAGCACTTACGTTTTCCCAATGATTTTGGGGTATTTCAATTCCCCCCGGCTCCACTAAAGCCGAGTTGTGAGAAATTGCAACTCGGCTTTTTTTATAGCCTTGCGGCAAATTCCACAGATTTCACGGACTTAGTGAATTCGTGAATGGTATCACAGCACTGTCTGCGGGGTGCCACTGATTCGAGTAATCTACAGCGGCCAGCCATGCTGAGAGAACAACAGATCGCAAAATGCAAAACATTAAATCGCAACGATGAACCAGGAGAAGCGTAACCCATGGACCATAAAACAGTCGAAAAGCTTGAGGGCAAGATCGAGGATGCAATCGCGCAAGTAATTGCATCGATGGGACTCAAAAGGCTTCCCCTTTTACCGGCTCGCCATACGATGCATCTCATGGCAAAAGCCGCAGTGACAGTTTACGAAGCAGCGGTTGATAATCAGATGGACAAGGACGAGAGTTAAAATGAAACGAAATCCAATTGTCAAAACAAGCGATTTAGGAAGAACCGTCGCGGTCGTCGGTGATATCTATCGATTCCTTGCAACGGGTGATGAGACAGATGGCAAGTATGCAACATGGGAAGCGATTGTGCCTCCTGGAGGTGGCCCTCCGCCTCACGTTCACAGCCGAGAAGAGGAAGGTTTTTTCATTCTTGAAGGCGAAATTACTTTTCAAATCGGCGACGATCGAATCGTTGCCAAAGCTGGCACCTTTGCCAATATGCCGATCGGGACACCGCATTCATTTAAGAATGAATCGAACTCAACAGCCAAGATGCTTATCACGATTGCTCCTGCCGGATTGGAGCAGATGTTCTTTGAAGTCAGTTCGCCATTGCCACATGGAGCAACTACCGCTCCCCATCCCAGCAAAGCTGATATCGAGAAGCTACTAGAAATTGCTCCCAGGTATGGAGTTGAAATCCGATTGCCGAGTCTTTGATCTAAAGCATGCTTCTTTGTCACGAAATCGTATGATGATTCTCCTTCGACCCATTGCAATTTGGATGCTCAAAGCCCCAAAAATTATATTCGGGATAATTCGACGCCAGTTCAATAGCTCGTCGCATGTAATGTTCGTGATCGTTCATGCGATCCTATCGTTTAAGAAGGGAATGAACGGCAACTCACTGGCCCACCTGACTTGATCTTCCTGCGCATCATTTCGAGAAAGCCGATGGAACATATCCGTCAAGGCCTTGAAGTGATCCTTGTTTATAACAGAATGGTAAGTCGTACCTAAACAAAGTAGGTGGAATTGCGATGTTTTAGAGCGTCGTAGGCATTTGAATCGCAACCATCTTAGACATTCTAAGGTAGAATTGAGTCGCCATGACCCTTTTCATTGTCCGAAGGTGAATCAATGAACGATCAAGCTCAATTCTTTGTTGGCTGGGGAACTTTGTCCCTGATCAATGCCGGACTCGCCCAAAGCAAGAACCGAAGCGGATTACTTTGGTGGATCATTTCTTTGTTGCTTGGTCCTCTGGCGACATTTTTGATTGTCGTTTTAGATAGGGTCGGACCGCCGGCGGGTTGACATTGGGTATCGAAAAGCTTTCGTCCGATCGTTCAACGGACATAGTCGATGATCCGGACGCGTTCCCGCCGGTTGCGTTGACTGTCTCCTCAGCGAATAATGCAACTTCGATGTTCGCAAACCGCTCCAAGAATTTTGATCTTGCTACATAATTTAGAAGAACTGCAGCAGTACAATAGTCCTAGATCGTCTTAGTCCAAGAACGCAACGTTTCGCATCGCCTTGGATTCATTTTCGGTGTTCATCACGACTTGATGCCATCCGTGAAGCGTGATCGTTGCGTGGTCTGAATGACGTACTCGACCTTTGACATAGACTCCTGGATTTCGTCGCATCGTTCGCCATCCCCAAGTTCTTGCGTTTGGGTTACCAGACAAAATTGTTTTGTATTGGCTTTCCGTAACCCCGTTTGGATGGCGAGTGCAGACGTGCACTGTTTCTCCGCCAGTGCGGTAGCAGAATTCGGCCCAGTGAGGCTTACCACCATTTCCTCGACGTAATGGCTCGTTTCTCAAAACCAAAGATTCTTTGATTGAATACTCATTCGTTGGCAAAAAGAACCACTCTCCTTGTCGAATAAACGCTGAGTTCTTTCGGCTGTTGAGCAACTTTCCAGAGACACCCTTTCGAGCTACTGCACGTCGAACTTCCCGAGGTTGTAGAGCTTCTTTTGCCTGTCGCACAGTACCAACAGGAGCCGATTCAGGAATGCCCGCCACGAACCAATGTCGTTCATCGTGTCCGCACAGAAACTTGCTCTTTTCGTTGGCCTCTCGAACCAGAAGTAGCAAATGACGATCAGCAGCCTGAACATCCAATACTTCAACAATAGGCTCAGAGGCGACGAACTTCTGAACTTCGAAGTATTCGCCTCGTCGGTCTTCTGCGATGTCCAATTGAAGAGTCCCAGAAGTTCTGGTGAACCACTGAGGCGAGCGATCCACAACTTTCAGCCGGGCTCCTATTCGCTCAAACTTTTGACTTAGTCGTACAGTATCCATGCCCCTGAGGACAACTTAAACTGCGAAAGGTTCATGAGAAAACTGAATCTTTCACGTCAAACACTCACTTCAACAGTCAAGGGCTTGCTCAAACGGCTAGCTCACAAGGAGCACGAGGAAGATAAGCGATTTGTCAACCAGACTGATCAATAGGATTAAGCTTTTGCCCCTTGTCTTAGAAGCTTCTGTTAAGCGCGATTGCTCATAAAGATGATTCGCATAACAACGAAGAGGGTGTCCCTTGCGCTGACAATTGGTCTGTTGTTCAACGCGTGTCCAATAACTTGGCAAGGAATTCATTGTCGCTGAATTCACGGCCTTGACTGTCTCCCATACGTACCACAACCATCTCACGAGACGGAATGACATAGCACCTGTTCTTCCCTTTCCCCATCGCCGCCACCGTGTCAGTGGGTGGTTTAAAGTCGAGCAAACGACGTTGTTGAAAAATTCTTTTTGCCCTTGAAGCAACGCTTCCACCATTCGCAGCCTCCGTGGTGCTTTCGTCGCCACCGCCCAAAAGCCACCATGACATGCCATATGCAGGTTGAGCCGTTGAAGGCTTAAAGCACTCCGCGAGAATAGAGCCAGGAACGATTTCCTTGTCACGCCACTTTCCCTCGAGTCGGACCAACTCACCAAACTTCACCCATTCACGTGGCGTTAAAAACGCGCCGGATGGCAAATTGATATTGCCGTCCGCATCTTTACGCCAAAACCCAACTTTCAATCCAATGGGATCTAGAACTCTGCGATGCAGATACGTTTCGACTGATTCGCGTTTGGGTTCCAGCTTCCGTCGCATCAGTTCGCCGAAACACTGAAACGGTATTGGACCATAGGAGAACTTCTTGCCAGGCTCAGCGGTTGCATCAGCTATCGTCACAGCCCGCTTATAGCTCGGAACCGTTCCGTTATCTCCACCATCAATGCCGCTTGAGAGGCTAAGCAATTGACGAATGGTTATCTGTGACTTCCGCTTATCTTCTTTCCATTCGGTAAGTGTTTCTGATACTTTTTCATCTAGAGTAAGTAGTCCATCATGGACAGCACATGCTGCCATAACACCGCAAAAACTCTTCGTACCGCTCGCAAGCAAATGCGGTTTGGCAGCAGTCCAATTCGGGGCATAATCTTCGAAAACTATCTCGCCGCGTACCATCACAAGGACGCCGGTCCCGTGAAATGAATGAGAATAATCAGCAGCATCTTTACAGTTCGCGATCGAAGGAACAGCTTGGGCGTAAAGTGATCCCACCCCGAATGCAAAAGCTGCTGCAGCGAATAAATCTATTAAGAAATATCTGGTGATTATCATGCTGTTCATCATTTCTCTTCAATCGAAGGCTTGGCGATAAAACAACCAATTGGAGTCACCTAGAGCCTCTAGCGTTTTCATCGGGTTGTGGTCGACCCCGGGAAGAACGGTCCAGGTGTGTGGAATTTTTAAGCGTTCCAGATGCTCATGAAAGTCGCGATTTGTGCCAAACGTCTCGTCCTTATCACCACAAACTTGACGAACGAGCGAATCCTTGCTTATTACCTCCGCGTTTTGCTCCGCGATTCGTCGTGGACTGACAGTTTTGAAATAATCTTGATCGCCGCCATAGACCTGATTCAAAACTTCTGCAGCTCGTTGCCTACCTGCACGTGGCGCTTGAATCAGTTCCGCTTGCAATGGACCACCGCCCATGATGGAAACCGCTCGAAAGAGATCCGTGTATTTGAAGCCTAATCTTGCTGCTCCGTAGCCTCCCATGCTATAGCCATCAAGCAGTCTTCCTTCTCGCGATGCAATAGTTCTATAAGTCGCATCGATATGCGGAACGAGCTCCTTGACGATAATGGTCTCAAGGGGTGCTCTGCCATCTTTCCAATCGACGTACATGCCTTCGACGAGTCCGTTGACGAACACGATAAGACATGGTGGTGTTTTTCCTGCTTCGATTGCTGAATCAAAATGAGCTGCAACTCTCGGTATTCCAACTAGTCCTCCTCCCGAACCATGCAACCAGTAGACGACCGGGAATCGCTTTTGCAAGTCGCGATCGTAAAAAGCGGGGGCGTATAAATGGTAGCTGACCTTACCTTTGACTGCCTCGCTGTTAAACGTATGAAATGACACACGTGGTGCTTTGACTTCGCGTGTAACCCAAGCAAAATCGACCTTTGAAACGGATGGTAGTGTCGATGACTGCGCTAAAGAAATTTCAAAACTAAGCACAAAAACAAGCAAGGATTTCGCAATAAGGTTTCGATTCATTTTTTTGAATCCTGTTTTATTGGTTCAATTGCGCGGCGAGGATGCTTTTGGAAGAACTCCCACATCAAGTCGTTTGCGGAGATATCCATGGTTGATTCGCCGAGGAGCGATACGATCGGTTTTCTACCAGGCCAAGTATGTCCACCACCTTCAATTTCGATAAGTACGACTTCGCTTCCGTCTTTGCCACCTCGCCAAGTTCTTCGGATGACCTTCATGTTGTCATTAGCTGAATCAGGCAGAGTGATACTTTCGGGTTCAATCTTACATCCGTTGGCCTTCACCCACTGTTGGATCGTATGGTCCACTGATCTAAATGAGGTCACCTTGCTCCTGCCAAGAATCCCTTTTCCGTAACCACCCTTAAATGGCGCGAATGCGTCTGCAGTCCCATGAAAATGCATAATTGGTACTGGCCGAATGTTGCGGGGATTTTCCATCATCAGTGGTCCGCCGACAGGCGCAATTGCGGCAATTCGGTCCGACAACTCTGATGCTAAGTAATGGGCCATGATGCCTCCGTTGGATAATCCTGTCGCGAAGACGCGATCGGCATCCACATTAGCCATCTGGGCTAGATCATCTAACATTTCTCGGGTGAAGCGAACATCATCAATGTTGTGTTGAATCGCGTAACCACAACACTCGCCGCCATTGAATGTGAGTAAAGAGTTTTGAAAATTGCCAGTCCCATATGGATAGATGACTAAAAAGCCTGCTTCGTCCGCCTTTGCGTTCATTCCTGTTAGCCGGGCCATGCCTTCGGGATTTCCTCCACCCCCATGGTAGACGATGACGACAGGTGTAGCCTTGTTCGAGTCGTATTTCTTGGGTACGTAGATCCGATACCGTCGATCTAGATCACCGACACGCAATGCTCGTGTGTGGTCACCAGCGCTCAGTTTCACCTCAACGCCCGCGCTGATCTCTTTAAGAGGTTCGCCCGGACGCGAAGGAGTGATTTTGTCCTGTGCGTGAGTTCTGCCGAAAGATAAGTCAAGGAAGACAACAAGCAGAACTCCAAGGAAATTTCCGAATTTCGTTTTCATGGTTTGCGTTCCTTGATTCCGATCTCCAATGCGATTCTCGAGTAGGCGTTTCCATCGACAGTAAGCACAGTAATTCCATAACCTCCGGCGTTTAATCATCGGCAAATCAACTGTTCTATATGGAAAACGCATCGCCCCATGACGCCAGATTGTAATTGCATTCTTTCACACCAAGTTTTGGACAGTCCGCGCTTTCGCTAGGAATGTACCGTTATTGGGTTTATTAGCTGCAAGTGAAATCAAGCAGGATGTAGGATGAAGGTCAAGAACATAGAAGGATGATGAAAATTGATTTATTCTTGATTCCTCTTTGCTCACTTTCATTTCTTTGTCCTCGCATTTCTCTGTAGGGCTCAATTACCTTCCGATGATCTCGGATAGTTTGCGAAGCTCCTGCTGGTTCAACTGACCGTTCTTATCGGCGTCGAGTCGATCGAAGATTGTGGTCGATGCGGCTGGGTTATTGCTATACTTTGCCTTCACCTCATCGCGAGTAACATTCCCATCGCGATCAGCATCTAGTTGCTGAAATAAAGCGGCCCCAACGCCGGGCTTACCAGAGCCCAAACCACCAATTGCGTTTTGAATCACTCCGCGAATCCGATTTCGGGGCGAAAGAGGATTTGGATCGCCAGGCTTGGAACCAGGAACAATGTACTCAACGTAACCCAAGTGCATCTCGTCTTCAGTTTGTGGTCCCCAGCGCACTTCTTTATTCGGGTCAGGGTTGGCAGGATTGCCACTGCTGTTGTCATACCAAGCTGTGAAGCGCAAGGTGTCTCCGGCTTTGACGCTTACCGGCTCAGCGTATCGATAGAGCAACTGCCAATTGAAGTCATAGCGTGGGATGTCGAGCATCGTACGTGTCTCGCCGCCCGAGATGAGATCATATCGAGCAGCTTTGCCTCGCAAGTGCATATGAGGTAAGAACGCAAGAACCTGAATGTCGGTTGGGACGTTCTTGATGTTGGCAACGACTTGGTGATTGTCAGCCCCAGGTGGAATCCGGAAACCCGTATTTACTACTCCCGCGACACGCACCTCATATTTCGGTTCTTCTTTGGCAAAGACCAATCCAATTCGGGTGCTATCTTCGGTAGCAGTACCATTGGGCGTGTAGTGCATTTGAAAACGCAGTCGAGCCCCTTTCGGAATCCGCTTGGCATAACCGTCCGGATAAACAAGTGTGCTGTTTCCTGGAACATAGACTCCCCAATATCCCGAACGTTCATCAACGGCGTCGTCTCTCGGAACATCTTCCTCATCTGCGGCTTGAATGAAGACCAAAACATGGTGAACGACACTAGGATTTCCAGGTCGCACTTCGATCGCTTGAACCCATTGATCCTTTTCCAACTGAGTCTCAACGACAACGTTTTGGTAAGGCATCTTGCCGGTCGCTTTGACCTTCACGGGCTTTGCGAATTCAAATACGGCATCAGGCTTCCCAATCACCCAGCCATCGGTAAAGCTTCGCTGCGCAGGGGACTGTTTGGGATCGCCCGCTGGAGTCTTGTTATCCAGCCATGTGAACAGCTGCTGCTTCTCCGATGCCGAAATGGAGCGATCATTAATCCACGGTGATGTTGAATGATTCTTGTCAGTCGCAGCGAACCATGGAGGCATGATACCGCGATCTACAACCTCACGAATCATTGGCGCATGGGCTACTGCATCCTCGTACGTTTCAAGAGCAAATGGCCCTACACCACCATCGCGATGACATTCGACACAGTGGCGTTGCAGAAACCGAGAAATCTGGTTGTGATAAGTGACATCGGAAGAGACCGTCGAAGCAGGCTTCTTCTCCAGTAAGCAACCCGGAGCAGCTGTTGCGGAAACTAGTATCGAGCGTTGGTCCAGTGCCGCTTCTAATGCATCGCGGAGATAGGTATGACGTGGCGCATCAATGGAGTAACCAAATCCGTATTGGTCGTCGATCGCACCGTGATAGACAATCGTATTCGAGCGATCCAGCACGAAGACGTCGGTCGTGCTGGTTGCCGACAGGTGCGTTGCGAACATTGAATCCTTATCGAAGGTGTATTCTGCGCTCGATTCAAAGCTTGCCGCTGCAGCCGTCATTTCTTCGAGCTTATCAGTGGCAACGCAATTAACCAAAATGAACCTGACACTTCGAGAAGCAAAATCTCGATGAAGCTCGACAAGCGTCGGCAAGTACTTTTTGCTCAGTGGGCAACTCGTGCTGGTGAACGCGATTACGGTCAGCCCGTTTTTAGAGTCACCATGAAGCTTCTTGGTGCCACCCTCTAGATCCAAGAATTCGAAGTCCGGAACGTAGCGACCGATACTGTGCTCTCCAGGATTCAGTAGCTTTGGCCCCTGGCGAACAGGGACTTCAATCGAATCAGCTGGCACGCCTGGCACAACCTCGTCATTCGAGTTGTTCCTTCCCATAGCTCCGCCTAATGTGTTCTTCAATCGACCGCGCAGAGCAGTTCGCGTGGCCTCGTCTTTCGTAATCTCGCCGTTGCCATCGGCATCAAACGCTTTGAAGATAGCCACTTGTTGCAACTCGTCCGGCGTGACTTTTCCATCGTGATTGCTATCAAGTTGCTCGAACCGTTTCTCGATCTCTTGTTGGGCGTAGACGTGTCTAGCCACATTAGCGACCAGAAAGACTATGGAGAAAACGGATACGGTGTAGATCAATAACTTACGTCTCATCGGTATACTCGCAAGCTGGATAAATAAGGACAAAAATGGCGATGGTGGATAGTAGATTTGTTAACTTACATTTTCCTGCCCTAACGTCTTTATGCCCCGTTCTTCGATCATTCATTTGACTGAGTCTCTTGAATTTGCATCCACTGTTCCGACATAGGCCCAAACCAATTGGTGATGAATTCACGACGACGAGTCGCATTTGTTTCGGTTGAGAAGATTTGGTAAGGTTCCGACAGATGACCTTCGGGACCATAAAGCGATTCATCCGCTAAACGCGAATCTACAAGAGTGAATGTCGACGTCGAATTATTACGTTCGATGACAAGCTTGCGAATAGTCTTGGTCTCGCGATCGACTTCGATAGTGGCACGTTGAAGCGGACGATTAGCCCACTGTTGTCGAGGTGTTGCCACAATGATCTTAGTGTCACTAGGAACTTCGGTCATTTCAAGTTGACAGTGCTTCAAGATGTTCTGAAGTAAGGTTTCCAAGTTTAAGGTGCAAAGATCACCGATATAGCGGAGCGGCACTCCCATTTCGTCTCGCTTCACGACGACCGCGCGACGTGGCCCCAGCGTCATCCACATATCCCCTTGCTCATTACGTCCCCATTCCCAGTCTCGCGCGCCGCGCATTTGCACCCAGAACCGATCCCCCTGAGTAGCCACACGCACATCGCGAAGGAGGTCGAATCGTCCTTTGTTCGTTTCTCCACGCTTGACCTCCACCACGTAGATGCGTTCGATGGGGGCTGAATGCGTTTGGATCGCCGCCTGCACGATTTGGGATGCACTCGCAAACGCTTCTCGGTTGTCTTGCAACATGAAGAAGGAAATCACAAACAAAAGACTGGCTGCTAGCACGAGCCAACCCGAGTTCCATGACCATCGACTTCTCGCGGAAGTGCTTGATGAATCAAACTGCGTTTGATGGAGTGGTATAGCTGAAATTGGCGACTTCAACGAATCGGGGGAGTCTCCAACCAAGTCGACCAACGCCGCTAAAGGCCCTTGCCCGAGGTTCTCCTCTAGAAGTGTGTCTAGTAATAGATGGTCAACTAATTGCGATCGAAGAGATGGGGTAGCATCAACGAGTGCTAGAAGTTCAGCAAGCTCGGCATCTGATATTGCAGCGTCGAGCATCTTCGATGTCAGTTCTGCGAATCGAGAATTTGCTCTCATGATGCTCCTCCTTCGGCTTGCAATTTCGACTCGATACAAGCCATTAGGGCTTGCCGAACTCGATAGAGAGTTTGGCGAATCGAGGCTTGAGGCCTGCCGATGATTTCAGCGATGGCTTCAATAGCATGCCCGCCAGCGTAACGTAGATCGACAAGCTGACGCTGTGGCGGTGGAAGCGCGTTAAGGCATCCTTCTAATGCCTCCTGCCGATGATCGATCTGCGAAAGTCGCTCGTGGGCGAGATCAGCGAGTTCGTCGAGAAGTCTTTCATCAAAAACAAGTCGATCGCGGCTGTATTTTCGAATGTGATTCATCGCTTTAAAGCGTGCGATCTGGCTAGCCCAAGCCCAGAAGTCCGTACCAGATTGGAATTCACTCCCCTTTTCCCAAAGAACCGAATTCACCTCCTGAAGCACGTCTTCCACATCCGATGCACGAACCAGCAAGCACCGCACGAGACCTCTCAGTCGAGTCTGGTGGCGTGCGATAAGCCCGACGATTTCGGATGGATTATGGTTCTGCATCATGGTGGCTCCTATCGGCTAATGTCGGAAGAGTTACAAACATCAACACGTTTTGAAAAGTTTGCCACAAAATCTCAGAATTCGGTCAAAGTCAATTCGGAAACAATTCTCTTCTTGAGCGGAACGCAACGAATCGATCGGGGAGAAGCCATTTTGATGAAAACCCGTGCGAATGTGCTTTTATTCGGTCACCTTTCGTGAACGATTTCGTAGCCAGCTTAGAAGTTCTTGTTGGGTGTTTGCGGATTCAATTTTGGGGAGCGTGCTAGAAGAGGTGGCGATTGTGTTCATGGCTGGATCGCTAAGGAAAGCTTGCATCGACGGTCGCGAGGATTTGCTAATTAGGCTTGCTATTGGAAGTGCGTCAGCGTGGTAGAGTCCTGGAAACGGATTCCACCAAGGATGCAAATCGGGTTTGGACCGTTCAACTTCATCGTGAAAGCAAACCGCTTTTGAAGACAAATGATTCAGAGCCGATTCATTTCGTGCCAATTTGTTTGCAAGACAGAACAACCATTCGTTGTGCCACGCCAGTAAATCACAGCTCAGGATGAGGCACCATTTTGATGTAATGAAACCCGCAATGTGCGGTCGATCATCCTTTTTTTCGAGAGTCGCATTTTCCAAAAGAGACGGAAAATTCTGAAAGTGCTTGAGAGCTGTTGCAATTCCCGCGACGGGCCCCAGGTGTGGGACTTCGTCAACGAGCGATTCTACTCCCAAATCCTGGTAGGCATCAACTTGATTTGCAACCACGAAGACTTGCGAGTCCACGTCTCGTAGGATGGAC
Source organism: Planctomycetaceae bacterium (assembly GCA_027487375.1). GTDB lineage: Bacteria > Planctomycetota > Planctomycetia > Pirellulales > Pirellulaceae > JAIYDQ01. The sequence continues at coordinate 11,913 of JAIYDQ010000485.1, read as the reverse complement.
TGCTGCAATCGAACTACCAGCGGAATATCGTTAACCACCGCGCGAGCCTTGTCGCTGCCGAACCTAGATGATCGACCTCCTGCGAGGATGTAGACACGAAGCATGGCCTAAATTTCAGGGACGAATAATATTTGGGAACGAACAATACTGCGTGTTACTTACGCAATCTCACAGCCGACTTTCTTGAGACTGGCGACATGGTTATCATACCAAGCTATGGAATGGATTTTTCAAAGTCGTCAAAAGATTACTGAACGTATTGATGCTTCGCCGTTGTTGCCGAGCCGATTAGCGGCTATGTCGATTGACGAAGTACAGAATCTCAAGCTGAAAAGCTTCGCAGCTTCAAAAGAATTTGCGGTGAAAGATCTTTTTGAACTTCACTGGAATAGCGGTCAAGCAAGTGAGGCCGACAGTCACCAAATCGTGCTTCATGGCGATTGCTCGCGTTTAGATCGCATTGGGTTCGAGATGGATGGTGGCGTGATCTTAGTTGAAGGATCCACCGGGGACCAAGTGGGCTTTGGCATGCGGGATGGGACAATCATCGTTGGGGGAGATTGTGGCGATGAGCTTTGTTGTGGGATGCGTGATGGTCGTGTATTGGTGAGGGGCTCGGCGGGTAATCGAGTGGCAGGTCCTCCTCCGGGTGCCAAATCGGGAATGCGGGGTGGGGATTGCATCATTGCTGGCTCCTGTGGAGATCGTGTTGCAGAGAGGATGCGTCGAGGAACGTTGGTGATTGGGGGAAGTTGTGGTGATCACGGTGCGAGCTTCATGATTGCCGGGACGCTTCTTTTATTGGGCGAAATCGGAACAGGTTGGGGATGCGGAATGCAACGCGGGTCGATCATTGTGACCGATTCAGCGCAAATGGATGATTCAACCTTCGACGCCGAACTGACAATCGCACGAGAATTTGAGCTTAGCTATCTACCGATTCTTTGGCGGCACATACGCGAAACCTGGAATTCTCAACTTGCTCTGTTCACCGGCATTACCACTCAAGACGACTACGCTGAATCGGTCTTGGATTTTACTGATAAAATCCCTCGAGGCCGTTGGTGCCGCAGACAACTTGGGGACCGTAGCTATGACGGGCGGGGGGAAGTGCTGCAATTAACCAAAGAATCGCGACGTTGCTGAAGGCGTGTGCATTTTTCGAGATTAAGTCTTGAGTCTAGCACCCGTAGCAGATCTCGTAGGGCATCTGATGACCTCCATATACTCTGGTAGTTCGACCGCCGTCTAAATTCTAACGAATTCAGCTTCCCAGAATTAGGTAAAACCATCGCCCGGGGTGTTTCCCCTTGCCAAAGAGCCCCCATCTAAGGCACAATCTACAAGTTGGCCGTTGGTCGCTGCTCATTTAAAGCAGCACATTGATTTTTTCGCCATGAGGATTGGATCCCAAGTTTATGGAGTTGCATGTTGCACTGGAATCAACTCACGAGGACGACCGAGTGGGAGCAGTCATGTCGGTGCTGGACGCCTTTGAGAAACGAGTTAAACCTCAACAGCTCATTTTGGCGCGATACTTCAAAATTGAAGATCAACCTCGGCTAACCCTCAACAAGCAGCAAATGCGTTGGGAGTTTGAGCTTCATGGCGGAGCGTTTGGTTATACCGATCACGAGACAACGCTCATTATCGATTTAGAGCCGCCAATCGCTGGGCCTCGAAGCAGTCTTTCCGACAGCTCACGTAAGGGAAGTTTGAAGCTTTCCATTGTTTGCGGCTGTTATGATGCACGACCGTGCGTTCACAGCGTGACTTGTGCGACCTATCTTCGGAGGCAACTCTCGGGTTTGCCGGTTTATGAAGCTGAACAGTGGATCAAAGGTTGTGTTTCCGATGGCCGCGAGATTGGTCGAAAGATTATCTCCGAGTTGAGCCAAATCGGTACGACGACTCCGACAGACGAAGAGGAGACTTCATTATCGCGTCTTCAATGGCGAATTGCTGGCTTCAAAGGAAACAGTGGAAACCAGTATTTTCGTCCGAAGCTAGTAATTGTTCCTTATCTACAGTCGCAAAAAAAGCGAGGCGGATGGACCAAAGGCCGACAGCTTAAAAACATCTTTGAGCAAGCTCCGGATTCGGTCTTTGAGAATCCAATTGATAGAACCGTAGCGACGTTGCTCCAGGTTTCAAGTGAGTCTTACCAGGAGAACGGATTAGTTGCGATTCGCGAATGCTTGAATCTTCTGCGTAATCATCCTTCGGTCGTATTTGATGACGAGAACCTGACTCCATGTCGAGTGACATTCGCTCCTGTAGAGTTCAGCATGGAAACAGACGACGACGACATTTTTCGTCCGACATTGTCGTTTGCTGGGCACCGAATTGATGCTCCGATGGATGAATTGCTGATTGGCGAAGTGAGCCCCTCCAAGTTTTTGTTGATCATCGCCGAAGTTGCGAGTGGCCGCTTGTGGGTCAGCGAGATTGATCGAGCCACCAAAATGATGCTCGCTCAATTTGAACGTGCTTATCGGAAGCAAGCCACATTCGACAAGAGCATGGCAGAGCAGCTTGCAGATATCGTGGCAGCAAAATCCTCTGACAAGTCGATGCAAATTACGCTTCCAGAATCATTAGCTGGCCCTGAACAACCTCTCGAACCGAATATCGAGCTTCATCTAAGCCCTCGCTTGCCATCGGGATTGATTGCTTCGTTGCGAGTTACTTGCGATGCCATGTCGGATCCGCCAATTCCGGGTATGGAACCTGATCGACTTCGGTTGGTTACTCCTGCTGGTCGATTTCAATTGACCCGCGATTTGATTGAAGAATCGCGACGAGCTGATGAGATCGCGACGCTTTGCGAGTTTGGAAAAATGTCTTTCGATGGCCCCTATACTTGGATCGCGGAAGACGAAGAAGATGCCTTGGAGTTGATTGAACGACTTCAGAAACTGGGTGAGTCGGCTCCAACCGTTTGTTGGCCCAAAAGCCAAGCGATGCGTGTTCTCGGTGAGATCACACCGCAGCGGTTGCAAGTTCGATTGAATAGTCAACGTGATTGGTTTGGAGTCGATGGAAAAGCGACCGTCGAAGGGATTGATATTCCACTCGCTGAATTGTTATCAGCTTTGCGAAATCGACGTCGGTTCATTCCATTAGGTGATGGACAGTTCGCGATGATATCCGAGCAGCTCCGTGACCGACTTACCGCGATTCACGATGTATCCCAAAACGAGTCCGGCCAGTTGAAGCTTTCACGAGCAGCAACTGCGATCGTCGAGGAAGCTCTGGGGGATGATATCGCTTATGAAAGTGACGCAAAGTGGCAAGACGCGCTCGCAAGGCTAAGTCAAGCGAAAGAGTTGAATCCAGTTGTTCCCAAAGAGTTGCTCGCCGATCTTCGCGATTATCAAAAAGCGGGCTATGAATGGCTTGCACGATTAAGCCACTGGGGACTGGGCGGTTGCTTAGCTGACGATATGGGTTTGGGAAAGACGGTGCAAGCTCTCGGGATTTTGTTAGATCGAGCCAAAGATGGTCCCGCAGTGATTGTTGCTCCAACCAGCGTCGGCATGAACTGGTCTAGAGAAACAGCTCGATTCGCGCCCAGCCTAACGCCAAAACTTTATCGCGAACATGATCGTCAGCATGTGATTGAAACCGCAGGACCTGGCGATTTGATCATCACGAGCTACCAGCTCCTTCAGCGTGATGTTGATCGATTTGCATCGCGTCCGTGGAACACTTTGGTTCTCGATGAAGCGCAGTACATCAAGAACTACCAAACAAAAACGGCTCAAGCTGTTCGTGAACTAGATGCCGATTGGCGGCTTGCTCTGTCGGGTACGCCTCTTGAGAATCATATCGGTGAACTTTGGAGCCTTGTGCGCGTTGTCTCGCCAGGATTGCTCGGTTCTTGGGAGCGATTTCGAAAGAGTTTTGCTGAACCCATCGAACGCGATAAGAGCAAGGAGCGCCTGCAGGCACTTGGACGTGTTGTCAAACCTTTCATCTTGCGTCGCACCAAAAAAGAAGTGCTAACGGAACTACCGGAGCGTACTGAGATCGTTCGATTTGCCGAACTCAGTGAACCGGAACGAAGGAAGTACGATGCAGCGCGATTGGCTGCACTCTCGGAGTTGACGGTCGCAGGCGAGGGAGATAACGAACAGCATAAACGCATCAAGGTGCTGGCTTGGTTGACCCGGCTACGACAACTTTCTTGCCATCCGCGATTGGTTGATAACCTGTGGGATCAATCATCAGCCAAGCTAGATTTGTTCATGGAGATTGTGGACGAACTGCAAGAAGGCGAACATCGCGCACTTGTGTTCAGCCAATTTGTTCAGCATCTCACCTTGATTCGTGAAGCACTGGACAAAGCCGGTATCTCCTATCAGTATCTTGATGGCTCGACCCCTGCAGCTAAACGTCAGGAGGCAGTCGACGCGTTCCAAGCTGGCGAGGGCGAGTTGTTCTTGATCTCACTCAAGGCAGGTGGAACGGGTTTGAATCTCACAGCGGCAGATTATGTTCTGCATTTGGACCCGTGGTGGAATCCAGCAGTTGAAGACCAGGCAACCGATCGGGCGCATCGTATTGGGCAAATGCGCAAGGTCACGGTCTTCCGTTTGGTCGCAAAGGACACAATCGAGGAACAGATACTTGCATTGCACGATGAAAAGCGTGAATTGATCGCAGGCGTGCTAGATGGCGCGGATCGGGCTGGCAAGCTCTCGACTGAAGACCTAGTTTCGATGATTCGAATGAGCCAAGTACAATCACAAGACTAGGCTTTGTTTGTACGTAGTCGCGTCTCTCTGAGACGCGAAATTTCTGCGTCTCGGAGAGACGCAGCTACGTGAAAACAACTTTAGACACAGAGCCGAATCAAAAAACTAAAAATCTCACGCTTGCGTGTCTAATTGAGGCGGTGGCGTATCGTCTTCTACTGGCAGATCGAAGACCGATGGAGCTTTGCGGTCGACCGGCTCGGGATCTGCGTGTGCGGTGACCGCCGCCTGTGGCCTTGTTGCCGGGCCATCGTATTTTTCCTGAGCGTCGCGATCGCTTGCCTGCTGGCTCTCGGAAACGTCTTCCACCGTAGCATCGGCGGTGGATTGCTGGCTGGCTTCGGTGCTCGCAGCCCGCGACTTGGATGACTCAGTAGTCTCTTTCGCTGCCTGGTTTGAAATCCCAGCAAAACTTGCCGCACCATTGATATTTGGAATTCGCATCGGGAATAAACTCCTTCATGAGATTCTCAAAACGTGCCCTATTTCAATCTAATGTATCTATCACTGTAAACATAGCATGCCGATGTGGTGGAGATCGCCGTGGTTATAGGTTACATTAATAGTTGAAAACTCTCTTGGACATTAGGTGTTCGTGGTTCCCCGGAAACGAGTTCGATTAAATGCTTTATTTCAGTGCTCACGCAGCAAAAGTCGTCGGCGATTTTTCAATTCTTGCACAAGATTTTCAGATCGGTCGATTTAATCTCGGATTTGGAGATCTGCTTCAGTATGCGTTGATCGCTGTGCTCGGGATTTTCGCCTGCGTGGTCGCAGTCGTTTTCTACAGTTTCGGGTCGGTTTGGTTGCAAGCCAAAATGAGTAGTGCAGATGTTAGCATGCTGAGTCTCGTCGGGATGTATTTCCGTCAGGTTCGAGCACAAACGATTGTTAACGCGAAGATCATGGCAGCCCAATCGGGGCTCGATATTCATTCGCGCAACGGCATCACGACGCAACGCCTAGAAGCACACTATCTGGCTGAAGGAAACGTGATGAACGTCCTCAACGCACTTATTGCTGCACATCGTGCGGGAATTGATCTCGACTTCGATAAGGCTGCAGCGATCGACTTGGCCGGCCGTGACGTTTTGGATGCAGTACGTACAAGTGTGCATCCCAAGGTAATCGACTGCCCAGACCCTCGATATAGTGGCACCAGGACGCTCAGTGCTATCGCAAAAAATGGAATCGAACTGAAAGTCGTTGCTCGAGTTACCGTGCGAACGAACCTAGAACAGTTAATCGGCGGAGCGACCGAAGAGACGGTTATCGCACGTGTGGGAGAAAGCATTATCAGTTCGATCGGATCAACAGAGAATCACTTGATCGTCCTTGAAAACCCGAACTTGATAACTCGCGCAGTTCTAGCACGAGGACTCGATTCCCAGACTGCATTTACTATTGTTTCGATAGACATCGCTTTCATCGAAGTTGGTCAAAACATCGGAGCGAGACTACAGGTCGACCAAGCGGAAGCTGATACACGGATGGCGCGAGCAGAAGCTGAACAACGTCGAAGCGAGGCAATCGCTACCGAGCAAGTGATGAAAGCAAAAGTTGCTGAGAATCGCGCAAACTTGGTCCTTGCCGAAGCGGATGTGCCTCACGCAATGGCCGACGCATTTGCACGTGGCAATCTTAATGGTACCAGTGCATTATCAACTTAGAAAAGTAGCAAATGTCTCAGTACGTTTTGCTTCTGAGAACTACTCGTCCTTGCCCAAGATTACCGGAACCGACATTTTTCTTCCTTCTCGGATGATTATCAGCTGAACCTTATCGCCGGGACGCTTGCTTTCGATGACACTTAACAAGTCGTCTGCTGTTTTTACAGGTATATCATCCACTCCGACAATCCGATCGGCCGAACGGGTGTCGATGGAATCTTGTTGAAAGACGAGCGGTCCGCGTCGGATCATCCGTTGAGTTACCTGGATACCTCTAAGCCCGGCTTTTTCCGCAGGACCTCCCGGAGTAATTCGACGAATGACAAGTCCCTCTTCGGATTCCAGGGCTTCAACAATTCCGATGGTTGGCCGAGAGACGCGACCATGCTCGATCAGTTGTGGGACGACTCGAAGCATCGTATTCGACGGAATCGCAAAACCGATTCCTGCATTGTCTCCTGTACTGGAGGCAATCGCAGTGTTCATTCCAATCAATTGACCTCGAGAATTCAGCAAGGGGCCTCCGGAGTTACCCTGATTCAATGCCGCGTCGATCTGGATGATTGACTTCATGGAACGTCGATTCTTCGATGAAATGCGACGATTGAGACTCGAGATGATTCCGGTGCTCATGGTCCGCTCAAGCCCAAATGGATTGCCGATTGCGATGATATGTTGGCCAACTTTGAGCGTGGATGAATCGCCGAGCGGGATCGGAAAAAAAGCCTCCTCGGGCGCCGAGATTCGCAAGACCGCAATATCGTTATCGGGATCTTGTCCAACCAAGATGGCTGGATAAGAGTCGCCGGTGTAGAGCGTCACGTTGATATCGCGTGCACCGTCGACCACGTGATAATTCGTTAACACATGGCCAAGCTTGTCGATAATCGAACCGCTACCACTTCCTTCGACGGCTGCTTCCGTGAAAAACGAAGTCGGCCTGATAAGCTTCGTGGAGATGTTAACGACGCCTCGGTTACACGCTTCGTAAACGTGAACATTGATGATTTCTTCAGTGGATTGTTCAGGCCAGACATTTGGGGCTTGTGCAATGACCTCGGGTCTAGCACGATACTGAAGACCGAAGGAACCAATTGCGATTCCTGTAACTAATGCAATCACGAAACCATAGATTCGCGGAAACATGTATGTCCTCGATGGGATTTTTAAACGGATGATATAGGGTTCGATTCAGAAGGGCGATTGATACTTTTTGAGGTCGCTTTTGGTCAAGTACTTTTGGTCACGTACTTTTGTCGGGGCGGCCTCTCGCAGGAGTTATGAAAGCGATTTCGGGGGCGGTTATTTTTGACGACGGGAGTTCAGGTTAGAGTTTCGGTGCAAGTCTCAGAGAGACTTTGCTACGTGTGTTTGGGAGCGAGTCTCGAAGCGACTCGCCTACGTGGTTGTTTGTACCAATCTTGGGCGTTTACGAAAATGCGGGAATTATTGAGGCAATATGGAAAAAGATCACACCGACATCTGGACTGGATTTTCGGGGCTACAGGGTGAGGGTATTTCCAAAGGTGGGATTCTTGTCGTTGGGCATGGGACTCGCAATGCGGCGGGCGTTCAGGAATTGATCGACTTGGTCGAGTCGATGCGGGAGCGATTACCATCGGGTTTTCCAATTGAGGCGAGCTTTTTAGAGCTAGCCAATCCAACGATTGATCAGGCGGTTGAAACGCTTCGGGGGTTCGGCTGCGAAAAGCTTCTGGTAATTCCTATCCTTCTTTTCACGGCTGCTCATGCCCGGGAAGATATCCCCGACGCAGTACGAGCCGCCGTCGAATCGCGGTCGATTCGTGTTGCGGCCCAGTCGACGTCGCTCGGGACCGAGGAAGCAGCTTTGAAATTGTCCCAGGAGCGATTTATGGCGGCATTAAGATGCAGAAATCGCGAGGGATGTTTGCGTGCGAGTGCTTGCGACATTGCAGTCCAGTGCATGGGTGGATTCTTGCCCGACTTCCAATCAGTAACTCCTGTAGTTGGATCTATCGAAAATCCGCAAAATCTTCGCGTGGGCTTGGCGATGGTAGGTCGTGGGACTAGCGACACCGTGGCGCGTGGGCACATGCTGGAGCTAACTCGATTGCGTGTCGAAGCGAGCCCAGTCCCGATTTCTTGGGTTCAAACCGGCTTTTTTGCCGGGGGAGCGCCTACCGTAGAAGACTTACTAGAAGAGGCTGAAGCGAGCGACTGCGATATCATCGTGGTGCAGCCCCATTTGCTTTTTGAAGGGCAACTTTCTGTTCAGTTACGTGCCATGGTCGATAGATACAGACAGGCAGGCTCAAAGAAGCGATGGCTCGTAGCCCCGACATTGGGAGCTGATCCACGGCTGGCCGACACATTCCTTGCACTTGGCGTGAAAGCGATTCTCTCAATTTCATCGAACGCGTCTTGAACGACCGCCGTACATTTGTCAGCGTTTGTACGGAAGCTCATGTTGCTCCAGGCTTGGCTAGGCCGTACGATACCAAACAGCTTTCCGCGTGTTGAATAACCACCGGAATGAGTACCTTTACTTCGTTGAACTGTAATTCTTGGTTAGGAACAATCGATGGCAATAGCGAATGGGCGACTTGGTTTCACGCGTAGTGTGTCGAAAGCCATGAAACGGGCATCCTGTGTTTCGATTGTTCTGTTTGGAATCACCGGGCCCATGTTGAGCCCTGCTCGATGTGAAGAATTTCCTCGAGTTGCAGATGCCAAGGGACCTCGCCCAGAGGACAGGGCAATCGCACGAGCCGTGAAAAACATGGTCGAGAGCGAACATATTTCCAAGCGAGCCCTGGATGACGAGCTTTCCATCCGAGCCTACGATCGATTTCTCAATGATCTCGATTCTCTCAAACTCTATTTCTTGCAATCAGACATCGATGACTTTGCCAGATACCGAACAAAGTTAGATGACATGGCCAAAAACGGCGACATCAGCTTCGCTTACATGGTCTACCAAAGACAATTGGAACGAATTCGCGAACTGATGCCCTATGTTCATCAGATGATCGATGCACCACAAGACTTTTCGCTCGATGAGTCTATCGTGACGGACAAGAAGACGATTACCTATGCGAAGACAAAGGAAGAGCTTCTCGAACGATGGCGCAAGCAAATCAAGTACAGCATCTTGGTACTCAAGTCAGAGAAGATTGAAGACAAAGATTTAGTGAGCTCCAATCCAGTCGATGGGGACGCGACAAAAATTGCGATCACTAAAGAGCCTGTCAAATACAAATCGATTGAAGAAGTTCGAGCTCAGCTCCACCGCCGCTACAAGACACTCGAACGTAGCCGCGAGCAAATGGATGTTTACGAGTTGCTTGAGCTGTACTTAAGTAGCCTCACTGAATCCTTGGATCCTCATACAAATTATATGGCTCCTCGTTCGCGAGCCAACTTTGACATTGCGCTTGGATTGAAGCTGGAAGGCATTGGTGCACAGCTTAAATTCGAAGATGGGACAACGGTTATTTCCGGCGTGGTTCCCGGTGGAGCAGCCGCGCGAGACGGGCGACTGAAGGAAGGCGACAGCATCGTTGCCGTTGGGCAAGAAGGAAAGCCTGAGATGGTCGATGTCCTAGATATGAAGCTGGACGACGTGGTATCACTGATTCGAGGACCGGCAGGAACAAAGGTGCGATTGTCAGTCAAGCCAAAGGTGGGCGGTGACCCGAAAGTCATCGAAATCGTTCGAGCAAAAATTGAACTCGCCGATGCAGCAGCACGCGGTGAAGTGTTGCAACGAGGCATGAAGGCAGATGGAACGCCTTACCGTGTTGGCTACATCGATTTGCCAAGCTTCTACCTCGACATGGAACAGGCTCGTCGCAAGTCGTCCAACTATCGCAGCACAACCTCCGACATGGCTGCGATCTTGAAAGATTTTAATGACCAAAAAGTAGACGTGGTTGTGCTGGACCTGTCACGAAACGGCGGCGGATCGCTTCCGGAGGCTGTAAGCTGCACTGGATTGTTTATCGATCGCGGACCTGTTGTTCAAGTCAAAGACTCCGATGGTCAAGTCATGCCTCTTGAGGATGAAGATCCAGGAGTTGCCTGGGACGGCCCGCTTGTCGTGATGACCAGCAAACTAAGCGCGAGTGCGAGCGAAATTTTTGCGGGTGCGATCAAAGACTACAATCGTGGATTGGTCGTTGGAGATCCGACAACCCACGGCAAAGGAACCGTTCAAACATTACTTGATGTTGGCCAAGTTTACTTCCAAAATGCGGCACGGCCCTACGGAGCCTTGAAGCTAACCATCCAGCAATTCTACCTACCAGACGGTCAAAGCACACAGCGAGCTGGTGTGACTGCCGATGTGATTCTACCGTCGATTACCGCCAACATGGACATCGCCGAATCGGACCTCGATTATGCGTTGCCCGCAGATCGAATTCCTAGCCAGCGATATATGAACTATCGAATGGTCGACAATGCAATTCGCGCAGAAGTTACCGCTAAGTCGATGGCACGTGTTGGTGAATCGAAAGAGTTCGGTAAGCTACTCCGCGGTATTGAAAGCTATAAGAAGCAAAAAGCAGAGAAAACCAGAACCCTCAACGAGGCGAAGTATCTCGCTCAGGAAGCGGAATTTGACGCAGAAAAAGTGGAAACAGAGGAACTCACCAAGGACGAGAAAAACAAGGACAAGATTTTCAAGACCAATTTCTACTCCGAGGAAGTCGCCAATATCGCTGTAGACTATTTCTCCGCACTAAGCGATCGCCAGTTGATCGCGCTTCAGCCTGGGAAATAGGACTCTTCGATTTTTTTGAGATCTGTTACAGACGGCGGCTTTCTTTAGCCGCCGTCTGTTTTTTAAGAGAGTTTGCCGTAGCTCAACAGCTGGCGACCAGGATTAGGATCGACGTCTAATCACCTGGGCAAGAAACACCGGTGCATTAGAATACGGCGGAAACGAACTTCTTGTTTTGACTCAGCTGTTGTACGGTAGGATTTGTGAATGGCATCTTCGAATAGTTTAGCGAGCAACCCTTTTGATGGGAGTGGGTTTGAGCATGTGGTTCATGAGAATGAGCCGCTAGGCCCTATGACTTGGCTGAAGATCGGTGGACCTGCGCGTTACTTTGCGGAACCAACATCAGAGGATCAGCTGGTTCAGATACTCAGGCATTGCAGCCAGCTTGGGATACCGGTCCGGCTGATCGGTGGAGGCTCGAATCTGCTTGTTCGCGAGGCAGGTTTTGATGGGATGGTCATTTCGCTTTCGTCGCCTGCGTTCTCCGATATTTCGATTAATTCAAATCGTGTTCGCTGTGGATGTGGGGCAAAGCTTTCGCATCTGATCGCTCATGCAGTTGGTGCTGGCCTTGGCGGACTGGAGCATTTGGTAGGCATTCCCGGGACGGTCGGGGGAGCTCTTCACGCGAACGCCAGTACACTCAACGGGGACATCGGCCAACGAGTTCTTAAGGCTAGACTTTTGACATCCTCGGGCGAGCCAGTAGAACGCT
>JAIYDQ010000185.1 GCA_027487375.1 Planctomycetaceae bacterium | reverse complement strand
CGCAACCGCAAGCGACGCGAGCTTAGAATCCACGTTTCAAGCTTCGGATCGGATTCCATGGATGAAGTTGCTGACGATGAAGCATGTATGGGGGCTGATGCTATGCAAAGCTTTCGGAGATGGCGTTTGGTACTTCATCACGTTTTGGATGCCAAAGTATCTTATGGATGTCCGAGGATTTGACATACGAGCGGTAGGGAATTTCGCTTGGATGCCTTGGGTGGGAGCAGGTCTAGGAAGTGTGTTGATGGGATATCTTTCGAGTTCATTGATTCGGCGTGGCTTCTCAATCAATGCATCGAGAAAGATTGCCTTAGGAATGTCGGTGTCATTGATGCCGATATTGTTTTTTATCCCGATGGCAACGGACTCCAGGGTCGTAATCGCAATATTCGTTATTGCATACTTTGGGCAACAAGCATGGTCCACTTTGGTGATGACTTTACCTACAGATCTTTTTCCATCTAGCAGTGTCGGTTCAGTTGCTGGTCTGGTCGGGTTTGGTGGCGCGATGGGCGGGATTCTATTTGGCCAGGCTGCCGGTCTCTACTTAGACTCGCACCCATTGGACTACCAGCCTATTTTTGGAGTTGCCAGCGTACTGCATGTTCTCAGTTTCATTTTGATCTTAGTTGCTATCCCGCGGATTGTGCCTTGGAATCGAACCGCCTCCTAATAACTCGAAAGCATCCATAATGTTCCTAAGAATCTCTATTGTTTGTGCTTTTGCATTGGCAATTGTTGCGATCAATTCTTTATCGTCTAACGCTGAACAAACAAAAGAGGTTTCGAAAGGTTCGAAGATCCAGAAGATTGATTTAAGCCAATTCAAACTTACGTTTAGTGACGAGTTTGAAGGAAACAAATTGGACGAGACCAAGTGGCAAGCGCCCGAGATGCCAAGACAAGGGAGTTGTAGTTGGTCCAAATCGCAAGTGAGCGTTCGTAATGGAGCCTTGCATCTTGGAATCAAGCTGACAAATGATCCTGTGCTTCGCTACGAATGTGGAGCCGTTCGAACGCAACGGGACTACGATCCCAACCAAACGATGTTCAAGCAGTGTTACGGGTACTTCGAGGCACGCGCCAAGCTACCGAAAGATATAAAGGCCGACTACTGGTCCGCCTTCTGGTTGATGTGTGGTAAGGTGAGCAACGCTGACACGCGTGAAGGGCTGGAGGTGGACATCATGGAAAGCTTCCAGCATTCAAATCAACCACGATACGGAATGAATTTTCATTGGAACGGTTATGGACCATTACATAATTCTACAGGGGTCAAACTTCAGCCGACCCCCGAATTGATCGATGGTAAGTTTCATCGCTACGGGCTTTATTGGGACGACAAATTCTACGTCGCATACTTTGACGGCCGGGAAGTTGGACGAACGGACTTAATTGGCCTGGGCAGTAAGGAGAATGGTAAAACTCCGTCTCAAGGACCATGTCAAAAGCCCGGCTATGTGAAGCTGAGTAGCGAGGCGGCAGCGTGGGCCGGAGCAACTGATAAATGGGAAACCAATCCAACTGTCAAAGATGCATTCATAATCGATTACGTCCGAGTTTATGAAGGAAGCTTGCCCGACCCGACTACAGCGAGTGAAAAGAAGTGAGAAGTCTTTACCGTTCGATGCGATGGCGTTAGTTGGGAAAAGTTCGACCTTCCTTACGCAGGTTCATCCGAGCAAACGGCTTTGCAATCTTCTGGTTAGATTTTGTCGAACTTCCAAGACCAATTGTCGGGATGGTGTAGCTAAGGATTGAGAACGATAAGCAATTGTAAGATAGAGCTTCCAGCCTTTCGGTTTTGCTATCGACAGGCCTCGAAGTCTATCCTAGTGCAATCTTGCTTGATTCAGGTACCCAAGGTTGGTCTAAGCGAGGGTGTCAAGTTTGACGCCTCTAACGCTTGCGACGAGAGATTGAACGTTTTGGCGTTGCCGAGCTGGGATAATGCCTACACGTTGCAGTTCGGTCAGATCGAATACAAGACCAGGATCGTGCTTGGCAATTCGCACCTTTTGTGGTTAGAATTGAAGCTGGAGGATTCCTGCCTTATGCCAATTCTCGCAAAACCTTTTTCTTTCTGCGGTTTCGTTATTGCAGTATCTGTGCTGACGGCGACTTTCGGTCAAGCGGATGACTCTCGAAAAGCTGAGTTGGTTGCTCATTTTGAGCATGAGATTCGGCCCGTTCTCGTTGGCCAATGCATCAAGTGCCACAGCGACAAAAAGCAAGAGGGTGGTCTTCGCCTGGACACTCTAGAAGGCTTTTTAAAAGGAGGGGACAGCGGGCCAACGTTGGTCCCTGGGAATCCGGAAGAAAGCGTTTTGATGGAGGCTCTTCACTACGATGGCCTCGAGATGCCTCCAACTGGGAAGCTTCCGGAGAAAACAATCCTTCAGTTTGAGCGTTGGATTGCTGAAGGAGCTGTCTGGCCCACATCCGATAAGCCGCTACGTCCGGCGGAACGCTCCATCAGCGATGCAGACCGGCAGTGGTGGGCGTTTGTTCCTGTAAAGAAGCTCGACCCGCCTGTGGACGATCGGGATCAATGGTCGAAGAACGCGATCGACCGGTTTGTTTGGAAAGGCTTGGCCGATCATGAAATGGAGCCCGCTCCGATTGCAGACAAGACAACATTAATCCGACGCCTCTATTTCGATTTGGTCGGATTGCCTCCTTCACCGGCGGAGATCGACGCTTTCATAAGCGACGAATCGCCTAACGCTGTTGAGCAGGTGGTCGACAGACTTCTCGCTGACCCTCGATATGGTGAGCATTGGGCTCGCTTCTGGTTGGATCTGGTTCGTTACGCAGAGTCGGATGGCTGGAACAAGGACGAGTATCGACCGTATTTGTGGAGGTATCGTGACTATGTTGTAGCGGCGTTCAACAAAGACATGCCTTATCCAAAATTCGTGTTGGACCAGCTAGCTGGCGATGAATCGATTGAGCGGGACCCGGATGGGCTGATCGCAGCGGGCTTCCTAAGGCTGGGTATCTATGAATACAACCAGCGCGACGCACGTGGTCAATGGAACGACATCATGAATGAGATGACGGATGTCGCCGGAGATGTGTTTCTGGGAATGAGTATGTCGTGCGCGCGATGTCACTTTCATAAGTTCGATCCCATCCCTCAAACGGACTACTTCAAGCTAAGAGCGTTCTTTGAGCCTGTATGCTGGCGAGACGATCTCGACGCGGCAACGGACTCGGAACGCCAAGAGTATGAGGTGAAATTGGCCGAGTGGGAGAAGGCTACTCAATCGATTCGTGAGCAACTCGCAGCTATCCTAGAGCCCTATGAAAAGCGAAAATGGGCATCGACCGCTGCAAAATTTCCGATTGAGATCCAGGCTTGCTTCAATATGCCAAAGCACGAACGTACTTCGTGGCAGGAACAGATGGCATACCTTGTCTCAAGACAGTATTTAGAAGAAGACGGTGGCCCTTATAAAAAATTAGACAAGGAAGACGCAGAAAAGCGTGACGCACTTCAAAAGGAACTCGCAGCGTTTGACCATCTCAAACCAGCTCCGCTTCGTGAAGTGATGACCGTGACAGACTTCCCTGGACTTGTTTCACCAACAACGATCCCCGATGATCCGCGGCGACAATCGATTCCGCCTGGATTTCTTGATGTGTTGTCTACCAATACAGATTTGCCTTCGGCCACTTCGGTGCCTGTCAAAGAAGGCTCGTCAGGTCGCCGAACAGCACTGGCAAAGTGGATTGGCGATGCCCGTAATCCGCTGACAACGCGTGTAATCGTCAATCGAATTTGGCAGCAACATTTCGGACAGGGCCTTGTGTCGACTTCGAGCGACTTCGGTAGCTTGGGCGATAAGCCAACGCATCCCGAGTTGCTCGATTGGCTTACCGCGACCTTTGTGGAAGAGCAGTGGAGCTTCAAAAAACTTCACAAGCAGATTCTCCTATCGGCAACATGGCAGCAATCATCACGGCATCCGCAATCGGAGCGATATCAATCGATCGATTCTGCGGAACGTTTACTTTGGAGAACCCGTGTACGTCGACTTCAAGCAGAACAAATCCGAGATGCAATATTGACCGCCAGCGGACAGCTATCCAATGAAACGGGAGGGCCCAGCGTGACCGAGGACAAGCCTCGGCGTTCGCTCTACGTCAAAAGTATCCGCAACCAAAATGACACGTTCCTACATGGTTTTGACATCGCCAACGGGCTTCAAAGTGTCGCTGTGAGAGATACGACAACGACACCGACGCAATCGCTGATGCTGTTGAATGGTAAATACGCCTTGGCGCAAGCGAAGAAGCTTGCGGAAAGGCTTCTGGCTGAGCAAACGGAACCGGATCAAGTGCTCAAGAACGCCTTTCGGTGGACTTGGGGGACAGAACCGACAGACGAAGACATGACTTTCGCTCGTCAGTTCGTGAGTCTTGGTTCAGGAGAAGATTCCGAAGTTATCGATACGAAACAACTAACAGATTTCTGTCATATCCTGTTCAATTCGAATCAATTTTTATATCTGGAGTGACATGTCGCCTGCAATCGATCAATCGACAAGCATTTCACGTCGTGCGTTACTGCAAAGTAGTGGCATGGGGCTTGGATCAGTCGCTCTCAACTGGATGCTAACTCGTGACGCCGCGGCTCAAGCCCATCACCGTCCGTTGGCAAAAAGCGTGATCTGGTTGTTTATGGAAGGTGGTCCCAGCCACTTGGATCTTCTGGACCCCAAACCACTGCTTAACAAGTTGGCCGGTAAGCCGTTGCCGAGTAGCTTTCGAGAGCCAATCACTGCGATGGGTGAGAAAAACGCGCCGCTTTTGGAGTCCCCACGTACTTGGAAGCAGTACGGTGAAAGTGGAATGCCTGCATCCGATTGGATCCCGAACATTGGCGAGTGCATGGATGATATTGCGGTGATCCGATCCTGTTGGACCAACGGTATCAATCACGCTGGTGGTGTTTGCCAGATGAATACCTGCATCAACTTTGCCGGTCGGCCCTCCTTAGGTTCCTGGGTGAACTACGGGCTGGGGTCGGCAAATGAGAATCTTCCATCCTTTGTCGTTATGTGCGATAGCGCTGCAAGGCCGGTTAACGGCCCACGAAATTGGGGAAGCGGGTTTATGCCTGCAACTTATCAAGGCGTTCGCATCAATGGCACCGACGCCGAGCCGATCTCGAACCTAAACTTTCCGGCAGGTTACTCGGGAGAACGAATGGAGTCGAAGTTAGCGTTGCTAAAGCAATTCAATCAGTCTTACGCAGCGTTGCATCCTCAACAAACTGAGTTAGAGGCCCGAATTCGTAGTTACGAGCTCGCATTTCGAATGCAAGCGCAAGCTCCAGAAGCACTCGATCTATCTCAAGAAACAGCGGAAACGGAAGCGATGTACGGGCTTGATCAAAAGGAAACAGAGACCTTTGGTCGGAACTGTCTGCGAGCGCGTCGAATGGTCGAACGCGGTGTCCGCTTCGTACAACTCTACAGCGGGACTGGCAGCAAATGGGACTCACATGCAGGGATCGAGAAGAACCACTCGAACCTATGCCGTTCCATGGACAAACCTGTTGCGGGGCTCTTGAAAGACTTAAAGCAACGCGGCTTGCTTGATGAAACTTTGGTTATATGGGGTGGCGAGTTCGGACGAACCCCGATGAGCGAAAAAGGTGACGGCCGCGATCATAATCCCACCGGCTTTTCGATTTGGATGGCAGGCGGCGGAGTCAAGGGTGGTCAAGCAATCGGCGCAACCGACGAGCTTGGGTTGTACGCTATCGAAGATAAAATGCACGTTCATGACATCCATGCGTCCATTCTTTGGCTAATGGGACTCGATAACATGAAGCTCACATACAATCACAAAGGTAGAATTGAACGCCCCACCATTAACGAAGGTCATTTCCAGAAGAAGTTGATCGCCGGCTAGCCCTTTCCCATCCAAAAAGCATTGTAGGTGTCGTAAGGCATCTGACAGCTATAGACTTATAGTTGCATTCAGCGAGAAATGATTCGCGACGCATAGTAGATTCAAGTCAGCCGGAAGTATGATAGTATGGTACCCAACATCTCGTCGACTCTGAGACTTTCGGAAGTCTTTTGACCTCTGGTACCGATAGCTTCGACGCGGATCCCGCCAAAATACTGCTAAACAAGTCGATACCGAACGATGCTCTCCCATCCCCCTCACTCTCGGCAGGTTGCAACTTTTGCGTTCGGATGGTTCTGCTTGTTTAGCAGTTTCATCGCTGCGGATGAAGCACCTCGATTAGATTCAGTTGCTCGAGAACTGTTTGTGAGGCGTATCGCGCCCATGTTCGAGGAAAAGTGTCTCGCTTGTCATGGAAAAGACGTAGAGGACATCAAGGGCGGGCTGGACATGCGATCGCTTTCCGGGCTTCTCAAGGGAGGTGATAGTGAGTCGCCTGCTGTTGTTATTGGTAAGGCTGAGGAAAGTCCGATCTACTTGGCGGCAACGCGTACACATGATGCTTGGTCTGCGATGCCGCCTAAAGATGCAGACAGACTTTACGCAGAGCAACTTACTTGGATGAAAGATTGGATCGCTGGTGGTGCACCTTGGCCTAACGATTCCGAAGCTCAAGCGATAGCGATTGCAAATGCAGAGAAGTGGAACGCGGAAGATGGAGTTGTCGTAAAAACTACGGGCGCCCTGTCGGAAGCTTGGGCCAATCGTAGATACAAACCCGAAGGTCTTTGGGCATATCAAGAAGTACCGCAACTGAAAGATGGTCAACGTAACGGTAGTGATCAGATCGATGTGTTGATCGCGCAACGAATGCCAGTGGGAATTCGAGTCGCACCTCAGGCGGATCGAACAACTTTGATTCGCCGAGCGACCTTTGACTTGACGGGCTTACCCCCTATACCAACCGAGGTCGACGATTTTCTTAACGACCCTCGCGCGGAAAATGTCGCGTTCGCATCAGTTATTGATCGCTTGCTTGCGTCGCCTCATTATGGGGAACGCATGGCACAGCATTGGTTGGACGTTGTTCGGTACGCGGATTCATCGGGATTCGCAAACGACTATGAACGGGGAAACGCTTGGCGATATCGTGACTATGTTGTCAACGCATTCAATACTGATAAGCCATATGATCAATTCGTGCGTGAGCAGATTGCAGGTGACGAGATTGACTCGTCGAATCCTGAACTGCTTATTGCGACGGGGTTCCTGCGCATGGGGCCTTGGGAGTTGACTGGTATGGAAGTCGCAAAGATAGCGAGGCAAAGATTTTTGGACGATGTGGTGAACAGTGTGGGCGAATCTTTTTTGGCCCATTCACTACAGTGTGCTCGATGCCACGATCATAAATTCGATCCTGTACCAACCCACGATTTCTACTCCATCCAAGCGGTCTTCGCGACAACACAGCTTGCTGAGAGACAAGCTCCATTTCTTGAACGTGAGAATGTTGAAGGATTCGAGGAGCGAAAGTATTTGGAGCTTCGTCGCGCTGAGCACCAGAATATGCTTGCGATGTTGGACGCCAAACTACTCGAGTCTGCTCAAGCGTGGTTCCGTGAACGTGGGCTTTCACCTGACAAGTGGAATAAGGCACTTGAGGTTTTAGAGAAGAAGACTGCTGATACGGATAGTCGAGCTCCCAATACGAATGCTAAACGTCGCGACTTTTCAGATCGGTTCTCTTCGGCTAGAGCGCTTTTGATGAAGGAGGGGGTGCCTGAAGATCAATTTCCACCGAAGTTTGTAGGTTTTGCACCGCAAGACTATGGAAATGAACGAGTCGCACGCAAAGGACTCGAACGCATTAAATGGGAGTTGGACCGTTACGAACCCTACGCAATCGCTGTCTACTCGGGGCGGACTCCAAAGATGACATCGGTTTATGCTCCACTTCGGATGCCCAAGCAACCGCTTCAAGAAGGGGAGTTGGAAGACACCTGTATTCTCACCGGAGGCGATCCGTTTGGAACTGGCCCAAAAGTGAAGCCCGGCGTGCTGAGTGTTTTGGCAGGTGTTCAAAAAGTCCCGGTACCAGAGTCGATCGACGGTCGTCGGAAGGCCTTTGCTGAGTGGGTCGCCAGCGATGATAACCCGCTTACGACAAGAGCCATCGCGAACCGAATCTGGTTGTGGCATTTCGATCAAGCAATCGCAGGGAATCCGAATAACTTCGGAAGCACTGGTAAAAAGCCTACGCATCCCGAACTACTCGACTGGCTTGCGGCGACTTTTGTAGAGAAAGGTTGGAGCTTCAAAGCCATGCATCGAGTCATTATGAACTCCGAGGCATATCGGCGTAGCGCCAAACATCCCGATTTGAAAGCACTGGCGGACAAAGACCCAACAGGTACGAGCTATGCCGTCTTCAAACCGCGCCGACTTACTGCCGAGGAGTTGCGTGATGCCATGCTCACCGTAACGGGAGAACTCAATCCCGTGCTGGGCGGTATTCCAAATCGCCCCGAGATCAATATGGAAGCTGCGCTGCAACCGCGTCAAGTCATGGGCACCTTCGCCGCCGCTTGGACGCCTAATCCGTTGCCACAGCAACGTCATCGCCGTTCGCTCTACGCGTTGAAGACTCGTGGGCTGCCCGATCCTTTACAAGAAGTCTTCAACGCACCCTCGCCCGATTTTTCCTGCGAGCGCCGCGAGGCCTCCACGGTCACGCCGCAGGTCTTCAGTCTGTTCAACGGCCAGAGCACACAATCCCGAGCACTAGCCCTCGCCAATCGCGCCGTTAAGGAAACGAGAAGTGATGAAGAAGCAATCACGCGACTCTTCATGCTCACCTTCTCTCGACCGCCGAATGCTGACGAATTGCAAAGCTGCGTCTCTCACTGGCGCGACATCGAAGCATTAATCGGCGACGCAAAACCTTCTACTCAAAAACCACCGCTCGAAGTCCGCCGCGATGCCATCGAGGAAAACACTGGCGAGAAGTTTTCTTTCAACGAGAAGCTACACGCCTATGCAGAGTTCGTACCAGATCTTCAACCTACAGACGTACCCGTGCACACGCGAGCTCTTGCCGATGTGTGTCTCGCCTTACTGAATACCAACGAGTTTGCATATGTTTATTAGAGCTCGCCAAAGTATCACGCAATATGCTTGCTACTTGGCGGTATTGTTGACTTGTGGAGCTGCATTCGCTGTGGAGAGGACTAAGCCCAACGTCATCCTTATCAATTGTGATGACCTTGGGTATGGCGACGTTGGGTGTTATGGCGCGAAAGATATTCGTACACCGAATCTTGACCGTATGGCGAGCGAAGGCACCCGCTTAACTGACTTCTCGGTGACCGCCGCGCTTTGCACTCCTTCGCGCGCATCGTTGATGACAGGTAAGTATCCGGGGCGAGTCGGACTGGCAACAGGCGTTCTTAGACCTGATGCCCAAAACGGTCTCGCGAGCAGGGAAGTGACTCTCGCTGAGCTATTCAAACAAGTGGGTTACGCGACCGGATGCATCGGCAAATGGCACCT
>JAIYDQ010000487.1 GCA_027487375.1 Planctomycetaceae bacterium | reverse complement strand
GTTAGGCGAGAGTTATCCGAATGTCGGGCGATTCAGGCTGATTCTCTCTAAATCGATAAACCTGCTCGCCCCTTAAGATAAAGGGTCGATACGATCTGCGTGTGCCTCGAAGCTTCTACCTGTCCACATGCATCCAATCCTTTCACAACGATCGAACGGCACGATACCGAACTTGCCAAAATTAACAGATCATTGATCTTCCTGCCCGGCCCGCTTAGAAGTTCTCCAATTATACTCGGACTATAAAGTTGTAAGATCCAGTTTATGCGGCGGCAGCGTAAGTCAGTGAACGAGAGTGTAAAGGTAAAAAGATGTTTAGATTCGCTAGAAAACCTAGCTTGGGGTTGCGTATCGAACAACTTGAGCAACGATGCTTGATGACCGCATCGCCGGTCGAGTCTGGTGGAATCGGTTACTTTGCGCATGCCACTTCAATCGAACGATTCGATATCCAGCAAGAACGTTGGTTGGAGCCGGTCACGCTTGCAAACACATCTGCTTCACCGTCAGCTATTCATGTTGATGCTAGTGGAATATACGCCGCGTTTGGACGAGCCGTTTACCGATACAACCCGGACGGAGCTTCCCGTGTGCACTTGCTGAACACGACCAACAATGTCATTGCGATTCACGCGGATGAAAATCTACTGATTATCAATTCTTCCAGTGGATTCTATTCGAATCTGACAAGCATCAACAAAATAACGAACGCCGTCATTAGCACGTCGAGTGTCTATCTCGATTCGCTTTATGGCTCAAGCATCGCACCTAGCAAGAACATCATTTTTGGTCGAACCGAAGGGTTAAGTCCATCGGATCTGACCTTTGCGAGGTACAACGACGCGGGTGTCTTTGGAGAGACCGGAGATAGTCCCTATCACGGCGCTTATGCGGGCGCGAGCAAGACATGGGTTTTTGATGACGAACGTTATGTCGTTGACGACTCGGGGAATATATACGCGACATCCAACTTTTTGCATTCGGGACGTTTGGGCTCCGGCATTACGGATATTGACTTTGTTGGTGGAACCGTCCCAGTAGTTTTGTATGGTAAAACTTTAACTTCTTATACGACCGGTTTTTTACCGAGTGGTTCATTGGAACTTGCGGTTGCAGGCGAAGACATTTTTGTGAATGACAAAAGCGTCTTGGTTTTTCGGCAAGCGGTCGACAGCGATCAGGGTTATTCGGTAGTGACTGTTGCACTTTCGGATCTCAAGGCGCCTCAACCGGGCAATACCGTTAATCCCGTCGGTTTGGCATTCACGCCTGACAACTCGTTCGTGGCCAGCGATGGAACGGTTCTACTATTCAGTAAAACGCACCAGAGCATTTTTCGCTGGGACCCTGAAACTAGTTCCTATAGCCAATCAATTCGTTTGCTCGGATCGCCAGACTACGTGGCATACTCGGCGAACACGAATGTGCTGTACACGAGCTATCAAGATGGTTTGATCCGTCAGATCAATCTCAGCGGCGCGGCAGTCACTGAAGAATCGTTTTTTCAGTTGCCGGCCGCCCCGCTTGCAATGGTTACATCGGGTTCATTTCTGATCGCGCAAAGTGAGTCGGGCGCGTGGTCGACCTTGAATTCGATCTCGGCGGGTGGAATTCTTGTCGACAGCAAGGAGTGGCAATATCCTAGTTCGGGAATGGTTTGGAATGACACGAATCAGTCAATTTATTACTTCTCCATGTATTCACCAAGCGATCTTCATACGCGAAAAATCAATGCCAACGGCGCGGATAGAAATCTGATTCGTGGTGGGATTGGGATCGATCGAGATACACCGCTGCATGGCAGTTCGCTAATTCAGGCGCCGGTCAGTATTTCGCCGGACGGACGGTTAGCGGTACTAGGTTCGGGCGCCGTTTTTGATGCCGTGACGATGACGGTGAAGACCGCAGCGCTGACTAATTCTGCGATCGATTTCGCATGGTCTCAAGACAATCTTTACTCGATCCGAAACATCGCCAATGTCGCCCAGGTTCAAAAATGGACAGGAACAACTTTCGCCCAAGAGACTATTCGACAGTTCTCAAATACAGCGCTTCGTTTACTGATGGTTCGGCCCAATGTTCTTATGCTTATTTCGCTGGATAGCTCTGGTAAGCCGGTCTTTCAACTTCTGAACTCGAACCTCGAAGACTCAACAATTGATGGTTTGTCGGCTTTAACGCCGAAAATCGATTGGACGCCGCCTGCCGAGATGCTCAGCATTGATCCACTGAGCAGATCCATTTTAAACGCGACTGCTGATGTGCCTGGAACGATGACATATTTGCCCGCATTAGGAACGCGATTGCCTCCGGGTCGCACGACGCTTTCGGTGACCTTCTCGCCAACAGACACTGTCAAGTATCGTACGCTTACGAAGTCTGTTTCGATCCGCGTTCTAGGCATCGATTTCGGCGATGCACTTAAGCCAGCTGCGAATACGGGTGGTGAATATCCCGTAACACTTGCGCAGGACGGTGCTCGGCATGTTCTTCGCAACTCCGTGTATCTCGGTACAACGGTCGCTGCTGAATTCGATGGTGTGCCTGCTGCGACGAACGCGGCAGGTGGCAATGGCTCTGGGGTCGATGAAGATGGCGTTCGATTTTTGTCGACCATATTTTCTTTACCAAGTCGTAGTGCAAGCAGTTTGGCTGTAACCGCAAGCGGTATGGCTTTTGTTTCAGCCTGGATAGATTTCAATGGCGATGGTGATTGGAATGATGTGAATGAGCAAATTGCTGTCAACCGTTCAGTCAACACAGGAATGAACATGATTGCCTTCGAAGTTCCAGAAAACTCGAAAATTGGTGTAACGGCCGCTCGAGTTCGCATCAGCTCGCAAACGGGACTTCTCCCAACTGGACTTGCGAATGACGGTGAAGTCGAAGATTACATGTTGCAGATCCGCACTTCGGGCGAACCGATTGAGATCAACCCGTCGAGTACTGGCACAATAACTATCTCCACGACAAATGAGATTGTGTATTCACAAGGCGCATTCGTGCTCGCTCGATATCCACTGTCCGTCATTAGTGATCGTATCTACGTTTACAACGGTGCCGACAGCGACGACACGATTGAAATTCCGATCAACGTAAGTGGCGAAATGTTGCTGTTGGGCGATGGCAAGGCCGGAGACGACCGAATTTTGCTCCGCGCGAACCAACACTTGGACCTTACCAAACAACTGACTGACCACATCCGCAATATCGAATCGATTGATATTCGCGGAAATGGACTTAATCGATTGAGGCTAAGCCCAGAGTCAGCACTTTCGGTAACTGATGGCCTCTCACCGCTTGAGATTTATCATGATTCAGTCGACCAAGTGGTTTTCGACGGCGAGTGGGAAGTTTCCAAACGCATTGCTCCGAACGGTAAGGCCTACCACCGATTTTACGGTAACGGAGTTGTTGTCAACTTGTACAACGACCGCTTGCAACACAATCCGCTCAAAGCAAGTGATGTGAATCTCGATGGCTTGATCACTCCTCTCGATGCTCTGCTGATTATCAACAAGCTAAATCATCGCAATATCCAAAACGATCTTTCCAACGACATCGATTTTTCGAACTATGTTGACGTTTCTGGCGATGACCTTATCACGCCTCTGGACGTATTGTTGGTGATCAACCTTTTAAACCTTCGCATCGCCTCGGGCGAAGGCGAGTTCGCAAATCCAATCACAAGCAGTTTCTCGCAATTCGTCGATTGGGAATCTGAACTTCGAAGACGAACAGAGGTCGCAAAAGTGGTTCGGTCTCTTTAACGAGACAAGTCACTTAATCGCACGAGGACTTTCAATAATCATTTGGTATGCCCGAAAGCTTCCCGGCGCGACCTTTACGTGGAAAAGCATTCATGGACAAGCATATAAGCACTCCACACGCAAAAATTGAAAGTCTATCACATCACTGACTACGAACTTCCCGAGTGTCCAAACGACCAAACCTTTCAGACGAAGTCACTGTGCTGCGCTTTTTAGAGCACCTTTAAGTTTTACGTAGGCCGTAGCCACAGGCATTGAAACAGTTAAGGCACTCCTCCGACGTTATCGACGCAATGGCTTTCGAGATGGCTTTGCTAAGAGCCCGTGTGGTAAGTGCGGCAAAGCGACGAAGGGAAGCTTTTACTTTTCAAGAAGATCTTTTCGATTGGATTGAAATTCGGTGAGTAGGGCGGGAGAAATCGAACCTCCACACCTTTGGACTCAATCTTTAAAAGAGTCGATGCGATTTTGTGACTGGACAGATTGTCCATGATGATGATATCTCCCAGCCCAAGTGCTGGAAGTAAGATCCAATACACGAACTTGTCAAAAATCCACGCGTTCATAGGACCATCTGTTGTCATCGCGGCGCGACATACCTGGTAATCAATCACTTGCACCAGTGTCGTCGTTTTCCAATGCCCGTGTGGAACCGCTTCGATAACGCGCTGGGATCTGGGGCACCAACCGCATAAACGCGTCATTTTGGTTTTGGCACCTGTTTCGTCAAGAAACAATGGTTTGGTAAAATCCAAACGTCGCTGAGTCTGTTTTCACATTCTTCGTGACTTGGTTACATCAGGCCGTTGTAGCTCTGCGGCGTGCAACTGTTTTTTATCTGTATGTCCGAG
>JAIYDQ010000302.1 GCA_027487375.1 Planctomycetaceae bacterium | reverse complement strand
GGTGCGGCTCGAAGTGGTCCATGCGCTCGCGATGTGTCCTCTAAGTCCCGTTGATTCTGCTGTCGCAGAACGGAATCGAAGTCGGCTGCGATTCCTTGTAACTCTAGTTGCTTGACCCGCCGTCGCGCACGCTCTTGCGGAGACGCGGTTAGATAGATTTTGCAAGTCGCGTTTGGAAATGCAACGGTGCCCTGATCTCTGCCTTCGGTCACAACATCTCGCTCCCCTGCCCATACTCGCTGCAACTCCACCAACCGTGCTCGGATTACGGGGTTGTCGGCAACAGGACGAATTGCGGAAGTCACTTCTGGAGTCCTGATTCGATGACTCACGTCGACGCCATCTAGCAAGACAGACGAGTCAGAAAAATCGATATCCAGAGTGAGAGCACATTCAGTGACCGCGGACGGGTCATCTATAGAAATGCCTCGTTCCAAGCATGCAAGTGTGACGCAACGATACATTGCTCCCGTGTCAAGAAAATCAAAGCCGATACGAGTAGCTAGTAGTTTCGCGAGGTGTGATTTACCTGCACCGGCAGGTCCGTCCATCGTAACAATCATAAGTAGTATCTAGCTTCGGAGGTAGGATTTGCGGTGGCTCGCCGAAAACCGCTCGATCGCGACTATCTTCTTGTCTATTGATTCTAGTACGGAAGCCGACGGAGCGTCGCTATTGCCGTATCGATAATTGTAAAAAGTATTGATGATGAAATCCAACGTGAGAAGTGGTTCTCCATCGTCGGATCGATTCTTGAAATCGTTCTCTTCCAGCCATTTCTCTGATTCTTTCGCGAACTCGAGGGGCGTCTGCGAGACCGATCGCTTTAGACCGAGCCGAGATAGGGAGAAATTTAAGCGTAGAAAAAACAATGGTAAAACACGAGTCGGATTTCTTACAGATCGATTGTCTCGAAGCTGGAGTTTTCGCGAGAAAAAGTCACGTAGCGGCGATCGAAACTGGGCGGCGAGGGCTAGGGTTGCAGCTAAAAACATAGCCGTGATGCCACTCTTCCACGAAAACCATTGATTCGTTTCGAGTGTGACGTTATCCAAGTTCTGAGTTTGAAGTTGTAGAAATCTTCGTTCAAGCGATCGGAGGAAGACTCCCACGGATCCATTTCCAACCATCGCAAAAATACTGGCGGCATCGGATTGTCGCGTGCTGTCCATTTGGATCACAAGATCTTCCCAAAGCTGCTCAACTGCTTGAAAGGCCTGCCCCCGTGAACTTTGGATGCTTCCACCTGCGTTGGAGCCCTCGCCCGGTGGGGTCGGATCCAATCGAATCCATGCCCCATTCTTTACCCACTTCGGTGCGGTCAACGTGGTGCTGGTGAGCTCATCTTGCGATATCCATGCTTCTACCCAAGCATGGGCATGATTTTGCCGGACGACAAGAAACTTTCCAACATCATTGTACTCGGGCGGTCTGAACCCAAGAACAATGCGACTGGGAATGCCCTGGGATCTCAACATCATAGCCAAGGTGGCAGCAAAGAATTGGCAGTGCCCAGTACGATGTCGAACCGCAAAGTCTTCGACCGGATCTACTCCATTAGATCGATCTACTGAAGGAAGCAATGAATACCTAAAGTCAGGAGAGGTTGCGAGGAAGTCTTCTAACAAAAGTACCTTCTCCAAATCACTGCGTTCACCTTTATCCATGAGAACCCCGTTACACATTTCAATTAGTCCAGTGAATCGGTTTCGGTCAATTGCGGTGAGTCGTTTGCGATACTTCAACCAGTCCGTCTTGTTGATTCCATCCGTTTCGGGATCACGACGTATGACATCATCTATCAAGAACGGATTCTGCTTACCTTCGAAGTAGGACCTCGTTTCAAACTCATATTTACGCCGTTTCCTAATGGATCGAGCATCAGGGTTATCGCTAACGAGGCTCCAGTCACGGCGATTGAACTTCAAATCTGAGACTGGATTGACACTGAAAAACGGTGGAATTGAAAATTCAGCATCGTCCAATTGCGCTTGTTCGGTTACGGTGATCTCGATGGGCTCCGAGAGTTGTTTAAGCTCGGGAGAGAGATCGAAAATGCTGGGTAGTCGTTCGACAGCGCTGATATTGAAGGCCTCATCAACTTGTGTTGAATGCCAGCGTCCTGTGCCATCGTAGGTATCCGCAACGATGCCTCGAATATAGGGTGGTTCTACGGGTTGAAAGCTTCGCTTGGTGACTAGATCGGTCATTGATACTCGCAGTGCGATATCCGAATTACTCATTAACTCGCCGACGTCATCCAGTGAGATGGTCCCGGAGAAACCGACAAGGGGTTTGGCTCTTCCAAGTCCTTCGTACGCACCTGTGTGAAGTCTTGGTAAAGCAAAAAAGTAAATCAACGCAAACGTCGCGATGATCAATCCGAACGGCAGTCCATCTGCCCAGCCAAGTCGTGTGAGATAACCGGATTGAGATGGAGTGTGTTGTGATCTCAAACCCATCAATCGGATACCGCTAGATCGCCTAGCCCACGATTGCTCTTGACCGAGCCAACGAAGAACATCAGGAATCCATCCCGCTGATTCCGGTGCACTGGTACCACCTTGCTGAATGGATGAATAGGTTGCCAAGGACATCATCGCGGAACACCCGACTATCAAAACAGGGATCAGCAAGATACCGAACAGAAGGTTGTCGTTAAGAAGCGACGCAACAACCATTTCGAGCATTAAGAAGATTCCCCAATGATCGAAGATCCTCTGATCCTTCTTCTGAAACATCAATGGGATCTGTACGTAAACTAGCAGGTTCGCAACCGAATAAAGTTGATCGATTTGGCGTCCGTAGAAAAATTCGAAGATGGCGATCCCTGCGCCCGAAATCATACCGATATAGGCGACGTATCGATTCAACCGAAACCATCCCAGCCAATCCGTATTCACTAATGCCAGGACCACTACGATCGCTACTAGAATTGGAATCCGATTCGATCTTTGTCCTAACCCAACGAGGTAAGCCAGCATGATGCTCAGCACAAAGAAATTGAGCGTGGTAACCCAGAGATGTTCAGGAATGGATCGCGATTTTCTATCCAGCAACGATCTGCCCTCGCTCAAATAAATGTTTCCAGGCTTCTTCGTTAACGTTGATCCACCGAAGATTTCGGTAGAACGATGGATTAGCATCAATCGGTGAGGACTGTGTGGCCGTGGGTTGGCTGTCTTCAGACGCCGCTTCTAGTGAGTGCTCGGTTGCGGCTAGCCAGTCGGGCTTCGCTCGCATACTTATCACTAAAATTGGCTCGTTCATGCAATTTCTAATGCTGACTGACCGAAGATTTTCAATCAACGAATCATTCTTGCTAGGTGCTGCCAATGCTAGCCGATCGAGCACCGGGTTCAGTTGATGAGCAGACTTTACGTCGAACAAAGGTATGCTCTGCTGATCCAATATCGACACTAATGCATGCATGTGATCCTTCTGCACAACATGAGAGATGAGTGTCGCAAAGAATTCGACTGCTTGATCTACTACGTCTGGTTTGATCGCTGATTTACCTTCTTGATAAAGATCTAATACTGCTACTACTGATTGCTTTTCATCTCTTTCAAATTGGCGAACAAGCAATTCATTTCGCTTGGCAGATGTGCGCCAATGAATCCATCGATAGGTATCACCCGGTCGATAGGCTCTTAGCCCATAAAACTCTCCGTCACCTCCTGATATAGCCGATGCACGACGCGTCTGGCCGTGCTGTGGTAGTCCTAGAGCCTTACGCCATTCGGCAACCAGCGTTCCGACCGCAGGACGTACGATTACGGTCTGACTTCCACAGCCGGAGACTCGGCCTCGCATGAGTGCTAACGGGAACCGAGTGGAAAGCTCCATTTGCTGGAACTGATAGGTGCCGCGACGAGGTGCGATACAGTTGTAGGAAGTTTCGCTCGACTTGCGCGGAAGAAGTCTTTTCACAAAAAGCGTCAGGCCTTGGCCTGGTTGCCATAGGCCACGGGAAGTGGATTGTATTGCAAAATTCTCATGGATCATCAGCAGCCAACTTGCCAGCCAGCGTCTCGGATTTGTCACTGTCACCAGGACAATAAACGGCTTGCGTGCTTCGACTCCGTACGGAACAAATCGTTGCGCCGAAAGTCCTGCAAGCGTTGCTGATGCGATTCTCCATTGAATCAATAACATTCCGGTGAAGGCGCCCGATAGCAATACAAGGAGATTGACGTTCTGGAGAATTGCCGCCAACCAAACAAACATCAGCATGAAAACGAATTGGTAACCTTCGCGTGTTAGTCGAGTGGTCGGACGCGCATCCGACGCAATCTTATCGCCGTCTTTGGTTGTTGAGGAATCCAAAGGAATCGTCGCCATGAAAAACTACCACTAAACAGGAACCTTCACTGCATTGATCATCTTCTTCACCGTAGCTTCAACAAGCTTGCGGTCGCTACCCGCAGCGAAACCTTTAGGGAGAACTCTATGAGCAATCACGGGAATCGCAAGTGATTTTACATCGTCCGGTGTAACAAACTTTCGATTCTTTACCGTCGCTAAAGATTGGCATGCTCGATAATAACTTAAGGCCCCTCGAGTGCTCACGCCAACTTGAAGGTCATTTGATTTTCTCGTCGCTTCGATGATGTCTTGCAAGTAATCGAGAACGCTGGCTTCAAACTGGACCTTGCGAACGGATTGTTGCGCCGAACGAACATCAGATAAACTCACGACACTCTTGAGTTGATCAACAGGTTCACCCAAGTTGTGAGAGGTCAAGACATCGCGTTCGGCTTCTCGCGAGGGATAACCAACTTCGATTCGAATAAGAAATCGGTCCAGTTGGCTTTCAGGAAGCAGGTAAGTCCCTTCAAATTCGAACGGGTTTTGTGTAGCGATTACCAAAAAGGGGTCCGGCATCGGGTAAGTCTTGCCATCGATACTTGCCTGTCCTTCACTCATTGCTTCAAGCAAGGCACTCTGAGTTCGCGGCGGAGCACGATTGATCTCGTCAGCTAACACGACGTTCGCAAAGATCGGACCCGCGCTGAAGGAAAACGTACCGCTGGAAGCGTTGTAAATACTGCTCCCAACAATATCGCTGGGGAGCAAATCGGGAGTGAACTGAATTCGGGAAAATTGGCCATCGATACTCTTAGAGACCGCCTTGGCTGCAAGCGTCTTTCCAACTCCTGGAACGTCCTCCAATAGAACATGTTCATCCGAAAGTAATGCGACCAGCATCATTTCGACGACGTCGTGCTTTCCAAGAACCACCGACTCGACATTCTTTACAAGCCGCTCTAGGAAATCTTGCGTAGAATCGGCCATCTATATAAACCCACGACTAATCGAACATTAGATGCAAAGCGAAGAGAAAATGCTCCCGAGGTCACTTAGTGTACCCAGAACGCCCACTAAAGGAAGGGAACCACTTACGCTTAGCCCGCCTCGGATCCGACTTCCCGTGAAGCGGTCGAGCGTTTCATTTGCGTGCGTTACTCTCTGAAAATCAGAGGAAGGCGACTATCCTGCCTTGAAAGCGATCAATGACCGCAAATGGATGCCGCTTTCCCTCAAGGGATTGGTGATCGGGTGCGGGGGAATCGTTAATCGCTCGCTCAACACGTTGGCTTCCGGGGAGCTTAGGATCGCTGTTGATAGTAGAGGGATTGCCTTTAAGATTCCTTTGAGAGCGGTTGTGCGATGATGAGATGATCTTCAACGGGGACCCCACCAATCAAATGCTCTTGAATAATTCGCTCGAGCACTGGCGGATCACACTCGGCGTACCAAGTTCCTTCTGGGTAGACGACTGCAATAGGGCCACCATCGCAAATTCGAAGGCAGTTGGCTTTCGTTCGAAAGACTCCCCCTGCATCCGATAGCTTCAACTCCTTGAGCCGATTCTTGAGATACTCCCAGGCGACTTCACCACGTTTTCGATCGCAGCATTTGGGCTTTGTTGGATCTGCGCACAAAAAGATGTGACGCTTGATTGCGGGAATTCCAAGGCTGTTGGCGGCTTTCAGTAGCTTTTTGTGTTCAGTGCTCATCGAGAGAAATTTATCCGAGAATCAAAACTGCGACGTTCAAGTAAATGACGATTCCGAGAATGTCGCTGATGCCTGCAATGAGTGGGTTGCTCATCAATGCAGGATCTAAACCTAATTTTTGTAAGATTAATGGGAGCATAGACCCCAGGCTGGTTCCCACGGTCACAACGCTAAGGATGGTGATCGGGATAACAAGACCACTGTAATATGTTTGGCCGAGCATCATCGATGCAATGTAACCAATCGATCCTAAGAAGCTGCCAAGTAGTAATCCGGTAAAGGCTTCGCGGCGGAGGATGACCAAGGCATCGTTGCGGTCAAGATCTTTCGCGGCCAGCCCGGAGATAATGAGTGTCGCTGACTGGCTTCCCGAGTTACCACCGCTACTGATGATCAGTGGTAAGAACCAAATCAACCATTCAAATTTTTCGAGCTCGTGATTGTAGTGCTGCAATGCGAGTGCTGTTAATAAGCCGGTAAAAAACAGAATCGTGAGCCACATTCCCCGTTTCCAAGAAAGTGTCAAAAACGAAGTACGCATGTAGGAGTCCGACAAAGGCTCCATCGCCGAGATACGCTGGACATCTTCGGTCGCCTCTTGCCGCATCACGTCGATGATATCGTCGTGCGTGATGATTCCTACCAAATGACGTTGATCATCAACTACAGGAATCGCAGATAAGTTGTAGAAGGCAACTTTCTCAGCGACCGCTTCTTGGTCGTCTTGGACGTTGACAGTCACCACGTCTGTTTGCATCAGGTCGACTAGCTTTGTTTCAGGTCGACCGATTGCAGAGACCAAGCTTCGAGCTTTGACGATACCGCGTAAATGATTCGTCGAATCGATGACGTAAATGTAGTAGATCGTCTCCAGTCGTTCGGCTTGCTTGCTCAGTTGCTCCAAGGCTTGTCGAACGGTCAAGTTCTCTGCCAGGCAAGCGGCTTCGGTCGTCATCAACGCGCCGGCGGTTCCTTCAGCAAAGGTTTGGAGTCGTCGGATATCGCGACGATCAGGAGCTGGCACGAGAGCAAGTATTTGATCGACGCGAGAAGTCTCTAGCTCTTGAAACAAATCGACGACATCGTCAGCCGGAAGATTCGTGACCAACGAGGCTACTTCTACTTCATTCTGCGTCGCAAGGAGTTCATGCTGCCGATCGATTTCAAAGTATTGAAAAATCTCGGCTCGCGCAGTAGGAGTTGCGTGCTGGATCACACGCCAAGACTCGTCGTTGTCCAGTCCTTCCATGAACTCCGCAGCCCGAGCCGGGTGAATCGCACTGCAAAACTCACGTAGCTCTTCCTGATTGCCTTCCGATAGCATCTCGCGGAGTTCTGGAAGAAAGAGCGTGTTAATCATGCGGAGTAGGATCGGCATCCAGCCAGTCAAAGGGGAACGAAATTCTAAAAAGGCTGGTAGCCTATCCTACAAAAGGAGTTGTTCAGCTAGTCGCGGGCAAATTAAAGTCACCTTGTAAGTCACGCCATACGCAGTGAATATGGTTCGCTTTGTTGCCAATGGCATCGTTTTGCACGTTGATAAATTCGACGAGGAACGTTGGACCTTGAACCTTGTAGTAGTGACCAATCCCCGGCTTGGAAGCGCCCCACCAAGCGAAGTGGACTTTTTCGATTCCCGCGTCCTTTATTAGCTTCATGCGCTCTTCGAGAATCTCAGCCGGTACCGATTCACCGTAAGCCTTTAGCAACCGAAGCAAGGTTGTCTTTTGCGATTCGTTCATCGCGTCAAAAGATAATCCTTGCAGCGTTGTTGGTGTCGCTTGCGGTGAACCCGGGGAGTCAATTTCGCTCGGAGCCTTCTCTGCGATGATCGCTGTTGCGAGGTGCTCTTTGGAAAGACTGTTGAGCAAATCCCATGCAAGTTGCTCCTCATCACGAAGCAACTGAAAACCCTTTTCAAATCGATTCATCATGTCCGATTGAAATATGGCAGGATTCGCGCCAAAAAATTGAGGGGTCGAGTCAACAACTTTGCCTTGATCAAAGACAAAATTCAGTGACAAGTGGTGACCTTCGATGCTGAGTGCCCACATCGATTTTTTGTTAGGTTCGCCATAGATTGTAAAATGATATTTTGCCGGGTCGCGTCGGGCGGCGCTCTTTGGACCTTCTTGCTCACGAAGAACACCTTCGTACTGCATGATCAACTCGGAGCGACGATAACCGGATTCGCTGACTACGCTTTTCAAAAGAAGCATCGCTAGCTCCCGTTGAACCGAATCCATATCTTTCAAAGGCAACCCCTTCCGGTCTGTCATCGGCACAAAATTCCATTGAACACGAGCCATGTCGTCATAGGAAAGCTGAGCTACCGCTCGCTGCTCCTTGTTCAATGAATCCAAGAAAGTGACTGCAGCAACATCGGGTTGTAGCGTCGTTGAAGACTTGGCAGTCGACTTTTCCGAGCTATCGCTGGGTTGCCCGAGGACAACTTCAGCCATCGCGGA
Organism: Planctomycetaceae bacterium; assembly: GCA_027487375.1. Taxonomy (GTDB): domain Bacteria; phylum Planctomycetota; class Planctomycetia; order Pirellulales; family Pirellulaceae; genus JAIYDQ01. Next base: position 11,799 of record JAIYDQ010000302.1, on the reverse strand, counting down.
AGACGTAAGCGAACCATTCGACGTGAGAGCGAAACCTGCTGCGCCCCCCGCAATCACCGACACCGACGAGACAAAGCCGCGTCGGGAAATCGGAGCTGTAACAGGACGTGAAGTCGGCTTGGTCATCGAGTCGTCGGCTATTTTTCGGGAGCAGTTTTGTTCAAGGCTTTTCATGGCGGGACCTCAAAATGAAATTTTTTGGGAGAGGGGAGGCGTTCTGTGGAGCAGCTTTACCATCGATCTCCCGGAAGATCTACGGATAAATGCCCCTTCGGATCGCTGGTCGATTTGACTATCATCATTGTATCCAACATTGTGATCAACCGCAGATTGATAAGAAACGCTTCGAAAGTCAAACCTTGCTACCTCTGGTCGCCGAATTGCCCGCGGGAATCGATATTGTCACTGCGATGCAGCGGCTAGAGAGTCTCCCTGGAATGGCGATTCTGGATAGTGCTCTTCAGATGCCGCGGATGGGTCGGTACAGCTACCTGGGAATCGATCCGATTGACGTTTTTAGTATCACAAGGCCGAAATCAGACCCTTTGGCTCGGATTGCCGAGTCCCTCACGGAGAATCGCGATTTTCAAATACATCCCAATCTCCCACCCTTTCAAGGCGGATGGATGGGGTATTTGGGCTACGAGTTTGGACGTTGTTACGAACGCGTCCCTGCAGCAAAACACAACGAATTCGATTTACCCCTTGCGATGCTGGGGCTTTACGATCTGGTAATCGCATGGGACCACCAGTTGCCGAAACAGGGTTGGATCTTTTCTAGTGGACTCTCCAAAACATCAGATGTCGCGTCAGCCGATGCGTGTGAAAGACGCAGATATGAGCGATTGGATTGGCTGCTCCAGTACCTGCATCCTACGAATTCAAAAACAACTACCTTCCAAGCGACGGGGTTTCAAGCGACGGCCCACGGACTGACTGCCCCCCAGTTTGAAACAAGACTCGGCGGCGGTTGGCTGGGAAGCTTCGACAGCGAAGGCTTTCGCAAGGCAGTCGACCAAGCTCGAGAATTCATTTACGCAGGCGATATCTTTCAAGTAAATCTTGCTCAGCGATTGATGAAGCCAAGCACCGTCGATAGTCCGACGCTTTATCGACACCTTCGCAACGTCAACGCAGCACCTTTCGCAGGTTACTTCGATGGTGGAGCATTTCAGATCATCAGTGCCTCTCCCGAAAGGTTCTTACAAGTCCATGACCGCATTGTCGAGACGCGACCAATCAAAGGCACACGACGTCGCGTTGAGAAAAGTAGTAACACTCACGTTGATGATCTTGCTGATGAATCGATCGCGAAGGAGTTGCTCGCGAGTGCAAAGGATCGCGCGGAGAACACGATGATTGTTGATCTTTTGCGCAACGATTTGTCTCGCGTTTGTGATCCGAACTCTATTCGAGTCCCTCAGTGGTGCGAAATCGAAAAGTACCCGTACCTTATTCACATGGTCAGCTCGATCACGGGGCGACTTCTCGAATCGGCTTCGATCACCGATTTGATTCGCGCAACATTCCCAGGGGGAAGCATCACCGGTGCACCGAAAGTTCGAGCGATGGAAATCATTGCTGAAATCGAACCGACTACGCGAGGCCCCTACTGTGGATCCATGGGCTACATCGGACTCAATGGATCGATGGACTTGAATATTCTTATACGAACCATCACTGCCAGTCGTGGCTGGTGGCAACTGCAAGTTGGTGGTGGAATTGTCGCAGATAGCCAAAGCGAAATGGAAGAGGAAGAAACTTGGACGAAGGCGGCAGGACTTGTGAAAGCCATTGCAGCATGCGAGGTTCGTAAATGATTCTGCTTTTGGATAACTACGATAGCTTCGTGTACAACCTTGATCGCTATCTTCAGCAATGGGGACAAGAGACCTTAGTTGTGCGCTCCGACGCGATAACGATCGAAGCGATTCGAAGCCTCAATTGTGACGGGATCGTTATATCGCCAGGCCCCAAAACTCCAGACGAAGCTGGTTGTTCTCTAGAAGTCGTTCGAAGGCTTGGCGAATCGATACCGATTCTCGGTGTATGCCTAGGCCATCAAACGATTGGACAAGCACTTGGAGGCAAGGTTGTCCGCGCACCCGCACCAGTTCATGGACAAGGCAGCCCTGTCTACCATGAAGACTCCAAGATTCTTCAAGGCCTTCCTTCACCCTTCGTGGCTGGTCGATACCATTCGCTTATTGTCGAAGAGTCGTCGCTTCCGAAAGCTTTACGCAAAACAGCTTGGACCGATGATGGACTGATCATGGCAATCGAACACCGCGACTGGCCTTTATTTGGAGTTCAATTCCACCCGGAGTCGATCCTCACCGAACATGGGCACACAATCGTCGCGAATTTTTTGAAGTACTGCGACCTTCCCATCGATCTGTTTCAATCTCAAAAGACCCCACGAACCGATTTGGGATAACCCTCTGCGTTCCCCAAGTGGGGAGACACGGCCCTTGCTCTAACCATTCGCACGAGCCAACCCAGCCGTGCTACTGGTATCGTAGAAAGAAAGGCAGAAATATCGAACGCAGAAAGATACAGGATTCATCTTTCTGCGCTCGATATTTCTGCCCTAAGAGAAGCACCGTTATACTTTCGGAAAGCGGGCAACTCCGTCGCTTCGCGATTTCTCACGACCTACAAAATGGTGTAAGAAGATACGCGTTGTTTTACTCGTCTAATCAGCTACGCAATTAAAACGTCCTATGTGGGGTTTCGTGGTACTTACCTGTCTCTGCATGCCGCATATGCCAGGTCATACCATTGTTCCTAAATGGCGATAAACTAAACTTCATGCCAGCAATTCCGTGTAGAACCTTGTGTTTTATCTCGTTTTCCAATTCCGAATGGCATGGCGCTTAAGTGCATTGCTTTCATGAGGCGATGGCTCTTAAACAAATCGATGTGATGTAACCCGTTACGAGTTCGAGTCTGTTGCGTCGCATTGAGACCATCTGGTATCGGCTGTCGACAGAGCAGGAATCATGCCTTCCAAGGTTTTGAAACATCCATCCCGTTTGCCTGCATGATACCCAAGACGAGGCAGGCGAACTGCTGAGCGGTGATGTCGGTTGGCTTTTGAATCTTTAGCTGGGACGCGACTGAGGACTTGAAAGCCCAGTAGTAACCTTCAGCCGCTGCGGCACAGAGCTTCATGCCAAAACTGTCATCGGTACCTGCGGGCTGATCTGCCACAGCGAAGCCGGGAAGTCCGTTAACAATGCTTGCCCCCGGAACGGTTCGCGTTTGGAAATGCTCCTTCCTTAAATCAGGTGTATTCGAAAAAGTGGTCCTTGAAAGGGGCGTTACGGACGTCATCTTTTCTCGCACAAAGTCAAGGACTTTCTGTGTTCCGTCTTTACCGGTGGTATAGATAACGATCGTGTCTTGTCGGAGCGTTGCGGCCTCTGCGACCGACCGTTTGATTTGTGCGACGTGAGGCGAAAGGTTGGGTGACTTCACTGCTGTTTCCAAAGTTTTATACACGCCAGCAATCGATGTCGGGGTAGCGGAAACGTAAATCCGTTGCTTGATTTGGTATCCGGCTTTCAGACGAGAGCTGCCATCGTACATAAGCGGATTCATCCAGCGAAAAGCACCAGTCCTGTCTCCGATAGGAAATGCGTTCGAAGTCGTGTCGGAGTTGCAGTAAACTACACGGTAAATCTGATCTCCGAGTTCGCCCACACTGCTTGTCGGTGGGGCAAGAGGAATGAGCGTATGGACCTTGTATAAGAACTCCTTCAAGGGCTGACTTGCTGTCACAAATCGCATGCAGTTCTGAGGAATCCAATTCGCCCCTGGGCCCAACTTACAACCAACCGCGTAGCATTTCATCGTGTGGTCCGATCTCACGCTCGAAAGAACGTGATAGGGTCTTGCGAGCTAGTTTTGTAGGATTCTTTAAAGCCTGTCAAAGAACAAGCGCTTGAGGACGATTATCGAAGCCGATTCGTCGTATGTCAACTTGTCGGTCGAAACGAAAGCGTAAAGATGCACGTCAACGTTACTGGCTCGGTGGTACTTCTCAAGGGAGAAGCTGCTTTTTGATCGTTCCAGTGGTAATGGCGCTGATATCGCCTGTCTTGACGTTGATCTTGAAGACGTCGCCGATCAATCGATGAAGAAAACAGATACTCTCAGAGGTCTCGTGCCACTCAGGACGAACTCCCACGAAGTTAAGAACGTCACGTAGGGAGATTGAGAGGAAATTGCCTAATCAATGGTTAGACCTTTTGTCGGCTTTGCGACCAAACCGACAGTCAGAAGAGATAAGATCAATGTGTATATCATCAGACATCATTCATGCAGAGGGGAGAATCGATTACACTGAAATACGACGATGATTTAGTTCCGAGATTTATTCAATTTTGCCGGTCATTCAACCGTAATTCGATGAAGGGAGCGGAGTCCGCAGTCGATCGGACTTTGATAGTTATTTCCACTCGAATTATCTCTAACACATCAAAGATTCACGCTTTATGTATGAAAGCGTCAGGCACTTTTGCGTCTTTCCGGTCTAAGTAGGATAAGGCGAAAGAAAAGCAAAATGAAATGCATGCTGTGGCTTTTCGAGTCAGCTATTCCACGTGAACATCTTATCTCGGATTTCCTTGAGGCTACTGTCTCCCCGCCCGCATGGCACCGTATCAAACAGTGCATGTCCTTTATTCCTGTCGGTATCTAATAAGGAAGGGCAGAAATATCGAACGCAGAAAGGTACAGAATTTGTTTTTCTGCGTTCGATTTTCTGCCCTATAAGAGCTATTGTTTTCCATTTTCATGGAAAATCTATGATGGAAGCGTCATGATCGCAGAAGTGCAATTAGTTACATACCAGAAGCACGGAATTGGCTTCGTGCCTGTTCCCAGGCAAACCTCGACTTGCGCAGTTACGAAACACTTATGAGCAACTGCTTGGTGCAAGTCACTATCATAAGAAACTCCGTCCTCTACTGGGGCTCATCCAAGCGATTCGCCTTAAGTCCGAGTCTCCATTTCTTAATCTCATCCTTCAAAAGTGTCACAGCCTCGGGATTGTGTGCGGCAACGTCCGTGAGCTCATTCGGATCGCGATCGATGTTGTAGAGTCGGACAGGAGCAGTGTCCCACGCGTGGACAGCCTTATACTTCGTCGTGTCCTTACCTTGAAAACGCTCGATGAGCTTCCATTGGTCGTCAACGCACCAAAGGTACTGCAACGTATCGTCCGAATCACCGACGGTCATGTTCTGAATCGAATGGGTGAAGCCGAAGACACGTTTGCGTTGTTGCCTTGCACTTGCGTCCATAAGATTGATACCGGGTAGATCAGCGGGGACGCTTATATTGGCTGCGGCCGCGATGGTTGGGAAAAGGTCAATGGAATGAGCGAGGTCTTTGCTGCGAAGCGGACTTAGCCGTGCAGGCCACGAAACCAGAATAGGAGTACGGATGCCGTTCTCGAATGGCGATCCTTTCGAACGCAATGCATAATCGCCCCAAGACTTCTGGTCAGGGTCCTTCGCATTGGTGCTACTCGCAGCCCATCCGTTGTCGCAAACGAACAACACCATCGTGTTCTCGGTGAGCCCCTTTTGGTCCAGATAATCGAGCAACTGACCGCAGGTTTCATCAAACCAATGACACATTGCGTAGTACTTGGCAACATCGTCAGCACGCTCGTCGGTCGCGTATTTCTCAAGCAGTCGTTTAGGTGGATTGTGAGGCGTGTGGGGTAATAACGGCGCGTACCATAGGAAGAATGGTTTCTCCTTTTGTACCGCTAGATCGATGAACTCGGTCACCGGTTTGAGGCCTTCGCGTCCGATCTTGAGCCCAGCGTCACCATGCCGCCCGCCGCGGTCGGGATCACCATGCGTCATTCCATGTGTGAAGCCGCCATCCTTGAAAGTGCCTTCCCACCATTTGCCTGATTGATGTGTGAGGTAGCCGTTGTTTGTCAGCAGCCGAATAAAACTTGGGTGCCTATGAAACCGCTCGCGGAGCGGCCTATCCAACGCAGCGCGCTCCTTGCCCCCAACCACATCATTTCCTGTGATTCCGTGTTGAGACGGATAGAGCCCTGTGATCATCGTTGCCAATGAAGGCCGACAAACCGGCGATGATACATAACCGCGCTCAAAAACAAGGCTTCGCGCCGCAAGCTTGCTAAGGTTTGGCGTCTTGATTACAGGATGCCCCATGAAGCCGTAGTCGCCCCATGCCTGATCGTCGCCGAGAATGAGAAGAATGTTGGGTCTCTCGGCCGCAAACGCGGCACCACTTATGAGTATGAACGTGGTCACAGCGAGAGTCAGCAGATGTTTCATGATATTCTCTGTCTACGAAACCTGAATCCAAACAGCCGGTCGAGTATACATCAACGAAGAATGTACTGCGATCTCTTCACAGCCGCAAACAGTTCACTGTTTGCATCTTTGGTTGAGGAACGGTCAAGCGTCCGTGCTCGTTTGCCAGGCTCCGGCGAGTGAAGCCTTCTCTGGTAGCAAATAGTACTCAGAACAAACAAAAGAATACGCATGGTGTTGCTATTCAATTCGGCTACGCCATTAAGACGTCCTGACTGGGGTTTCCTAGTTCTTACTGTCTCGCCATTCTGTATGCCGTGATGTAAAACAGTGCGTATATGTTTGTTTTTCTCTAGCTCTTGTTTCACGTCTCGTTTCTGCTGCGAAAAATTTCCCTTGATTCTCGAAGCGATTATTACAACGGAAAATTTAGACGGCGCGATGCATGTTGCACCGATGGGGCCGCATGTCTCGGAGGATCTTTCGCAATGGACTTTGAAGCCGTTTCAAACTTCGACGACCTTTCAGAATTTGTATCGCACGAATCGTTGTGTGGTTCATGTCGTCGATGACGCGCTTTTACTTGCTAAAGCGGTAGTTGGAAAAGCGAACGATGCTCCGTCGCGATTTATTGACGATTCGGGTTTTGTACTTTTACAGGCTTGTCATTGGTATGCGCTTTCGATCGTATCATGGGACATTTCGCAGCCTCGGGCCGTTGCAATATGCCGCGTGGGATCTTCGGGCAATGAACGACCGTTCTTTGGATGGAATCGAGCCAAACATGCGGTGGTCGAATTGGCGATTCTCACGAGCCGTGTTGGGATGCTAGCTTCCGATTTTATTCAGGCTGAAATTGAACGTTTGCGAATCCTTATCGACAAAACGGCTGGCGAAAGCGAAACTGAGGCTTTCCGATTGTTGGTCGAGTATATTGACAAGCGTACTCGCGACCTCATCGACAGCCCGTAACATCCGTGACTTTGCAGCATGCCTTCCTCGCAGAATAACTCTTGTGCCCTGCCTAGCGAAATCGCTTGGCGTGATTGCGTGGCGATTCAAAGCCCAGCACGCTTGCACTTTGGGTTGCTTGAAGTGTGCGCAGGCCAAGATCGGCTCTTTGGTGGCTTGGGAGCGATGATTGAGCAGCCATCGACAAAACTTTCTTTAAAGATCGATGCCAATGGAGTGCCTAACAAACCTTGGACCTACAAAATTGATGCAGAGGAGCCTTGGAATTCACGAATTGAATCGGTCTTGAAACGATGGATAGCTGCCAACGCGATCACAGGATTACCATCGATTCAAATTCGTTTGGAGAATCAGCCTCGAATGCATGCCGGACTGGGCAGTGGAACGCAGATCGCTTGCGCAACGGTAAGCCTTCTATCTAGTTGGAGCCACACTTCTTACGGTAACGCGATCGAATCGCCATGCTCCACTGAGAAGCTTGCAAAGATTACTCAACGCGGTAAGCGATCCTACGTAGGACTTGCCGGGCATGGACAAGGCGGATTTCTCGTAGACCATGGCTTGTCGAATTCGGATGCCGAGCGGCAAATTGATCGCTATGACATACCGCAGGAGTGGTGTGTGGTCCTGGCTAAACCTCTATCGACAGCAACGATTAGCGGGGTTGTTGAGAACGACTACTTTGGTCAATCTCAGTTTCCCAATCCGTATCGCGAGTCGATGTGGGAAAGGATTCAAAGCGAAATCGTTCCGGCTTTACAAGCGGCAGATCTGAATCAATTTGGTTCGTCACTTTACGAGTACGGTCGCGACGCGGGTAGAGTGTTCGCGAAGGTGCAGGGGGGCATCTATCGAGATCAAGTTGTTGCTACGCTTATCGATTGGATTCGTGCTCAAGGAGTTCTCGCGACCGGGCAAACGAGTTGGGGGCCTACGGTGTACGCCATCGTAGGTAATCAAGCTGACGCAGACGATTTACAGCGGCAGCTTTTGAAACGATATCCAATCGACATCGAAGTCATGACAACTCGATTCAATCACACGGGCTACTACTCGCTAGCGACATCTACATAGACTTTGAGCGCCGAGTTATCTTCGACAAGTAAACGCATCATCTCTTTGTAGTTGTCCAACCCTGCGACAGGATTTGTGAGAATCCGCTTGAGAACATTTGGGTACATCATCTCACCGAGTGCGAGGTCCTTGATGCCTGCTTCAAAATGCTCACGGTTTGCGTTTACGGAACCAACCAAGAGTTTGTTTCCGAGCACCCACTCGATGTTGACTTTGTCTGATGGGACCGACGTTTCGTTCTTGCCGCCGGTGATACTGGTCCAAACCAAAACTCCGTTGTGTCCAAGAGCTTGCATGGCTTCAAATGCAATCTTCGAAGAGCCAGTTGCATCGATGATCAAGTCGGCTTTCCCAACCTTCTTGACCAGGTCCATGAGTGGCGTTTCTGATGTTGAAACGTAGGTTGCTTCCATGCCGGCAACAATCTCGCTCTTCAAGTGCGGTCCGGGTGCTCGAGCGAGCGTGTAGACTTCTAGGCCTCGAAGTTTCAGAACCAATGTCGACAACAAACCGATTTGTCCAGACCCAAGCACGAAAGCTCGCTTCGGAGACCAGACCTTCATTCGTCGTTGAGCTTCGTAAGCCTGATGCACCGCTTTCGCCGCACAACTCATTGGCTCCATCAACACGTGAAGGTGCTTAAGTCCTTGAGGCACCTTCACAATGTAATCGTCCGATTCAACAAAGTACTCTGTCAAGAAACCGTGTAGCAAGTTGATGCCTCGCTCGTAGTAGGTTTCTTCACTGGTCATGTCATAGGTGCCGATCTTGTCGTAGATCGACCCGCCCGGACGCCGAACGGTTGCCGTTACGTAATCCCCTTTTTTGACGCGAGTCACCTTCGGTCCGACTTCTTCGACAATTCCGAAGCACTCGTGCCCAAGAACTAGGTAATCGTCTCCCGGAGGCGAATTTCCATACAGAGCGTCGTTGATTTCACGATCTGTCGCGTCGACGCCGACCTTTAAAACCTTGACCAAAACCCCGTTTCCGTCGGGATATTTGTCCAACGAAGGCTTGGCAATTTCTCGCTGATGAACACTGTGGGGTTGTCCGGGACGAACGGCGATCGCTTTCATAAGACTTACTAATTCAAGAGTGTGACTTTTGGGCGTAACGGAAAGAGCAAAGTTTAGTTGGAAATCGAACCGGCTTCGAGTGGTCTATGCGTGACTTTTCGCCACAGGATAGCTAATATTTTAGGTGGGGCTGCCACTACTCCCTCTCGTTCCGAGAACTCTCGTCATGAAAAGTAAGCCCAGTCTTGATCAATTAGCTCCGGGAGAAAAGGGGCTTCGCTCGAGGACACGAATAACCGTTGGTCGAATTCTTGCGATTTTGTGCGTCGCTATCTGTGGCTCGTCGGACGCTTGGGCAGATATACAGATTGCGGGATTCAATGCGAATGCGAACGATCGTTTTGCAAACAACCCATCGTTTGTTCTAAACGGGCGGAATCTTAGCGGTGTTGGACTGACGAACGGAGGAGGGTTCGATGGGGTCGTAGGTGTCTGGGCTACTTTGATAAGCCCGAACGTCGTCATATCGGCAAATCACAATATCCCCAATATTCCAATTTCCTTTTATCCGAACAACAATCCCGGCTCCACTCCCTTCACTTATAGCGTGGTAAGTTCGCAAAGGATCGGAACAACGGACCTTTGGTTGGGGCGACTCAATGTACCCGTTGATGCCTCTATTTCTTATTATGCTTTTGCAACCGAGGTTCTTTCGGGGCCCGCGCCAGGTCCAGATCCAATCTTGGTGCCGGCGGGAACTTTGCAGGGGGAAAACGGGTACGTTTTTGGCGTCTCTCCTACAGTGAGACCTCCAACTCAGGATGTCGCAGTGGGGCGAAACATAATTACCGGTTACACTGAAGACGTCTTCGGAGTCGGTCTTGGGACGATGGATCTACTATATCTTAACCGAGACGCGAGTAACCCCGCGGGTTTTGAAGCAGTTGTGCAACCCGGCGACTCGGGAGCACCCTTTTTTATCGAAAGGGCCGGCGCTCCGCTTTTGTTGGGGATCAACAGTGTGCTGTTTGGTACAATTGCCAACCCAACTGCAACCGGAGTTAGCTACATGGGTAACGAGGCGGTTGCGATTCAAGCATTCATCAACGCGAGTGCTGTACCTGAACCGAGCTCGCTTCAGCTTCTCGGATTGGTTGCGACAACGCTGTTGATCGGACGTCTACGATTTCGTGGCACAACTCGTGTGTAGAGTAGGATTCATGCACGCTTAGTGGACTCGATGGCCGGGAACGGCGCCCGAGTCTGGTGACAGAAGATAGACTTCTGCTCCCCCGGCACCGGCTGCTGCAACCATGCCTTCGCTGAGTCCAAACTTCATTTGTCGAGGAGCCAGATTGGCTACCATGATCACTAGTCTTCCAACGAGCTTTTCTGGTTCGTAAGCGGCTTTGATGCCTGCGAATACCGTACGCTTGTCTTCGCCGCCCAGGCTAAGTGTTAGCTTGAGAAGCTTCTTCGCCTCCGGGACATGTTCGGCTGCGAGAACGCGAGCGACTCGCAAGTCGATCTTCATAAAGTCTTCGATCGAGCAAGTTTCTGCAAGCGGCTCGGCAATCAACGCGTCACCACTATCGATAAGCGTCGGAGCAACATCGGTCAGCGAGACTGGAGTGGCGGCGATTTCTTCGGCTGGTGTGTTTTCTTGGCCTGATTCAATCATCTTTTGGACATCCTCTATTTTTACGCGTTGAAGCATGTGTTGAAACTTGTTGACTCGGTTATTCAGCAATGGAGATTGACTTTGATCCCAATGAACAATCGGGTCATTTAGCAGCTCACCACATTGCTTTGCGATTCTCGGTAAGACAGGTGCGAGATAGACCGCCAATTGCCTAAATAAGTTCAAGCATATGGTACAAACGTCTTGCAGCTTGGATGCTTGGCTGGGGTCTTTCTTCAAAGTCCATGGGGCCGCGTTTTCAACGAAGCCGTTCGCGTCGTCCGCCAGTCCCATAATGATTCGCATGGCTCGTGCGTAATCGTTGGCTTGATAAGCATCCGCGATCGATTGGCCAGCCGCTGCGGCTGCTTGGAAGAGTCCTCCATCGTGTGGATAGACTGGTGCCAGCCCCACATCCTCGATGAATCTTGCGGTTCGACTCGCTAGGTTCACTAGCTTCCCGACCAAATCCGAGTTCACCTTGGCAACAAACTCGTTAATGTCCAGATCGATATCGTCAATCGAGGCCGAGAGCTTGCTTGCATAAAAATATCTCAAGAAGCTCGGATCTAAGTGTTCTAAATATGTTTCTGCTTTGACAAGAGTCCCTTTGCTCTTGGACATCTTCTCACCACCGACTGTCAGAAAGCCGTGGATGTCCACTTGTTTCGGAAGCGTGAATCCAGCCGCCTTGCGCATGCCGGGCCACAAGAGTGTATGAAAGTAGGTGATATCCTTACCAATG
>JAIYDQ010000433.1 GCA_027487375.1 Planctomycetaceae bacterium | reverse complement strand
ATGATTCTTGCCTTTGATGGTCATGGTGGTCACGCTCAAGGATACGATACTCTTTTGCGACCGATGATTCTCGCAGAAACAAACGGTCGGACTAATTCGAGTCGGATTGTTTCGAATGCTGATTTTTACGAGCGATTCGCGATGGATTGGAGCGAGTTGCTTATGGTGAATACGGCGACTCCTAGTTTACCACCAGGGTACACCAGTTCGACCGATTCGACCTCAGGCGAGCCGATCTATCAGATCCACGGCCCCATCCAACCTCAAGATAAAACCGCATCATGGGTTGTTGATTTGGATGTTGCTTTTAAGCACTATGACCTAACCGGACGCACTTGGGAGCGAGAGCTTTTTGTGGGGGCTCGGTGGGTTGGTGGGGACCAACAAGCGGCCGATCTCTTTTTGCATCGGCTTCAGCCATGGATCTATCGTCGTTATGTTGGGGATGCGGACATTGCGGGTTTGGGGGCTATGCAGCGAAAGCTTCGGCGCCGATTGGAAGCACAATCATCGCATCGCAGCGAAGCAATTGACGAGTCGCGAGCACTCGGTGATTTGGAACAAACGATTCGGTTTCTGCAGTTGCTGCACGGGCATCAGCATCCGAGTCTCAGAACCCCCAGCTACTTTGAGGCAATAGATGCGTTGCATCAAGAAAAGGTTTTGACCAAGTCCGAACACGATGTGATTCTGGAGACCTATCAAGGTTTGCTTTGCGCCAAAGCTGCTCATGAGTTGCGGGCTGATGATTTTATCGAGGCTTCGCAAACGTCGAATTCACGAAGAGCTCTTGCTGAGTCAATTGAAGTTTCGCGAACCGTTGTGCGACAGCGTCTCGAATCAGAGTTTCCCGAGGCTATCACTACTGCGGAAGAGACCGACTTGATTCTGGACCCGCAACCAAACGCTGGTTGGATTACTTCGGTACTCCATAGGCATGGCTTTCGCGAAACTACGAATGCTTATGCGCGGTTGATGGAAATGGCTCGCGAGAACGGTCATATTCTTTCGACTCGGAAATGTCGGTTTTATTTATCGAACATAGCACCGCAGTTGCTTGCGACGATCGCACAAACGCCAGATCCCGATTGGACTCTCATGAATTTGGAACGCGTTACGAGCGTCCTCGGTGGAAAGGGAATTCTGTGGGAATTGTTGTCGTCGAGCGCGCCCATCATGCAATTGGTCGTGCGAGTCTGCGCGAGTAGCGAGTACTTGGTCAATCTCCTCACGCAATCACCGGGGATGATTGATGACTTGCTCAATTCGCTCCTTCTGGATCGTTTGCCTGGAAAGCAGGAGATGAAAAAGATGCTTGACGAGCTGTGTCGACAAACGACTGACATCGATGCGGTGATTCGTGACTTCAAGTCTGCCATGCATCTTCAGGTTGGCGTTCGTGATGTCATGTCCAAGGAATCTGTGATCGACACGCATAACGCACTGGCTAGTATCGCCGAGGTCTGTCTGCAACAGATCATTGAATCTGAATACCTTGAGATGGTTCGAACATTTGGGCACCCGATGGCGGTTCCAGTGCGGTTAGCTTCAGCGGCAGATGCGGAAACTGCAACTGTATCCAATCCGAATGAAGCCACCGAATCTGGCATTTCAGAAAAAGGGGCGAAGACTCCTTTTGCTCAATATGTTGTGATTGCGTTAGGTAGGCTCGGCGGACGTGACCCCAATTACCATAGCGACTTCAGCCTCGTCTTTCTCTTCGATCACGATGGTACAACTCGTCATGAGTCTCCCGGTCGCAATTCGGCTACCACTTCCAATCGACATTTCTTCGAGGAGTGGGTGCAGCGGATCATGAAACGTGTGAACCGATTAACACCGAAGGGAAGATTGTTCGAAGTCAACTTTCGTTTCGGGCCGCTTGGAGAAAGTGGATTATTGTCCATGCGACTTGATCAGTTCATCGACTATTTCAAGCTTGGCACGTCGAGCAACATGGTTGACCGCCAATCGCTTTGTCGTGCGCGTGCGATTATGGGATCTTCTGATCTCATGGGGCATGCAGAATCGGCAATTCGTGATTTAATCCAATCGCAGGGGTTCACTCAAGATGAAGGGAAAGAGCTTCTGCAATGGAGAAGGGAGGAAGAACAAGCAGTATCGCTTCATAATATTAAAAGAGGTATTGGTGGAAGTTTAGATGTTGAACTAGTTGTCCATTGGTTGCAGCTGTCTAATGCTCGCAGTAAACCTTCAATACTCGTTCCAAGAACAGTCGATGCGATCGATCGTTTGCAAGAGCTTGGCGCACTAAGCCAAGCGACCGCCGATGATTTGCGTAAATCGTATTGTTACGTTCGGGAGCTTCAGTCCGGAATACGCCTTATGAACACCGACTCGCGTCATGATTTGCCGACTGATCGAGTCGAACTAGCGAAACTAGCTTATCTTCTTGGAAAACCAAGCGGCGAAGAGCTGCTCCGCGAATGTGATTCGATTCGACAACGCAACCGCGAACTTCTGCAATTGATCTGTCGGTAGCGAATGTTCGGTGGTGTTATGTCGCTTCGGGTTTTGTTTGTTTTTGGTAGATCGCTTGGATGAGTGCTTCCGTGTCTTTGTACTTTTTCGATCCGGCCAAGGCGGCTTCGATCAGCTTATGCGCTTCCGCTTCGGAGTGCCCTAGGATTAGTAGTGCTTGGTAGGTTTCCTCGACAACGCCCGGTTGTTGAATCTCGGCACCTGGAGCTTCGCGTCGAACCAAAAGCGCGAACTTCGGCATTTTTCGACGGAGCTTTGCAATCATCCGTTCTGCAGTTGCGGGGCCGATTCCTGGAAGTGCTGAAAGACCTTTTGAATCTTGTTCCTCAATCAGTACGGCTATGTCTTGAACGGGGCGAATCATTGCTCGCAAAGCTTTTTTCGATCCCAAGCCATCAACGGAGCAGATGAGCTCGAAAAAATCTCGTTCAATCGTAGACAAAAATCCAGTCAGTTTCGGCGTTAGTTTGCCACCTTGAGCAGCGTTTCCGTCGATCGTGTAAAGCGTGTGTAAGGATACGGTCTTTTGGAGTTCCGCTTGCAAATGTCGACGAGTGTAGTCGGGAATCGCGACTTCGTATTCAAAAGGCGGCATAGAAAGAACGGCTATTTCTTCTGTCAATTCGACTAGGACGCCGGTAATTTTAGTGATCAAGGTGAACGTCTTTTCTTGTGGGGATCGGGGGCAACTCTGGGGGATCAAACGGGATCTTTTCCTGAGCCGATTGCGCTAGCCTCGGGTTCCGACATTGCCACGATTTGCTACGCAGAACCCGAGGCTAGCGCCTACGGCTCAGACTTCATCAGCACGGGGCAACTCCGTCTGTACAAATCGCAGACAAAAACCTACGGTAGTACCTTAGCGTGAACAGGATCGTGAATCGAGGGTAGATAGGCCACTGGCTCCGACCCAGAAAAATTTGTTTTGGAACAAAGTTAAATTGTATGGAAACGCAACAAGAGCCGACTCGAAAAATCGTTGGCAAGTCGGTTCGGGGGTATAGCCTGGTAGGGAGGCTGGTACTTTTTCTAACCCTTGCTGTTGTTGGTAGTGCTGCCGATCTTTGGACGAAAGAGGCTGTTTTTCGTTGGCGTGGACTACCGGGAGACTCGCCGCGTTGGTGGCTGATCGAGAGCTACGTTGGGGTGGAAACTGCAGTAAACATTGGGGCTCTCTTTGGGATGGGAGCCGGCTTTGGATTTTTCTTTGCTATTGCATCCATATTCGCCGCTATCGGCGTCGGATCCTGGCTTTTCATTTTTGGGGGTGCAAGATCGCTTTGGCTAACGATTGCCATGGGACTTGTAATGGGAGGAATTGTTGGGAATCTCTACGATCGGCTGGGTTTGTGGTATCAAGATGGGATGCCGGAGGAGTGGAAAAGTGGGGTAAGAGATTGGATTTTGCTGACCTACGGGGACTACACGTGGCCAAACTTCAATATTGCAGATAGCCTTCTTGTCGTTGGCGCAGGTATGTTGGCGTGGTACTCATTCACCCTTCAGCCGCCCGTTGCTACGCCTGCTACTCAACCCTCCGATAGACCCCAACGTGAGGATGCGGCGTCTTAAGTGCATTAGACTTCGACTTCACATCGTTCAGCGGGAACGTTGGCTACTCCCATATCCGACGGGAAAAATTACATTACACTTCTTCAGGCATAAGAACTTTATCAGGTGTTGATGAGTTTTCTTGGCTTCCCTTCCCAACGTTGAATAGTCATCTAGAATTGCCAGGTGTATGAATGCGAACCCGATTCACGTGGGTGTGGGCGCTTGGTTTTATCTTTGTTTGCCTCTTTTCTGGCAGTGCTTGGGAGTCTGTTTTCCCAATCGTCCCACACTTTCTGTTAGGGATTTCGATCGCTCTGGTGGCATGCTCCATTTGCGGTCGGATGTGGTGCTCAGTTTATATCGCAGGCTACAAGACGGACCAACTCATTCAGTCAGGCCCCTACTCGATAAGCCGTAACCCACTTTACTTTTTTAGCTGGTTAGGCGGCATCGGGATCGCCATGGGGAGCCAGACAATTCTTTTGCCGGCGATCGTGGCAGTTGCTTTCTTGATTTACTATCCGTGGGTAATCGCTAGTGAGGAAGCTGTACTTACGGATCGTCATGGCGAAGCATTTACGAACTATAAGGCAAAAGTGCCTCGGTTCTTTCCAGCTTGGTCGCTATTGTCCGAACCCGAAGACTACGCGATGAAACCGATCGTTTTCCGTCGCCATATTTGCCAAGTCATTTGGTTCGCATTGTTTTTGAGCGGGCTTGCATTTATAGATGGACTTCATGCAGCTGGTGTCTTGCCCGTGCTGTTCTGGATTTACTGAGTTTACGCGTAGGATATGAACTCCATGTAGTCGCGTCACTCCGTGACGCGTGTCGACCGTATGACCAATCTTGGGATAGGCTTTCCGCCTGTCGGTTTCGCAATCGACAGACTGGAAGCCTATCCTACGGCAATGTTTCAAGTCTGCGGAGAGACTTGACTACGTGGGACTTGAATACGTGTAGTGATGCGCTGGTTTATTCGGGGCGTTCGGAGACTTTTTCCAGGATCTCCAGCAGGACTTTATCGACTTCCATCGATTCGGCTTGCGCTTCGAAATTAAGGACCACACGATGACGCATGGCGGGGAGATAGACTCGCCGGCAATCTTCAAAGCTGACATTGAAACGACCGTCCAAAAGAGCACGAACCTTTGCTGCGAGAGCGATCGTTTGAGCTCCTCGAGGGCTTGCTCCCCATCGGATGAATTGGTTGGTTGCTGCCGCCGCGAGTTGTCCGCCGGGATGGGTTGCGAGTACCAATCTCGCTACGTAGTCCTGGACATGAGGCGCAAGAACAACCTGTTTCACCAAAGCTTGCCATCGGAGAATTTCCTCTCCATCCATTACCTTTTCAGGAACGATGGTGATACCGCGAGTTGTACGGTCGATGATCGTATTGAGCTCAGTACGACTCGAATAACCGACTACGAGTTTGAACATAAATCGATCAAGCTGGGCCTCTGGGAGTGGATAGGTTCCTTCTTGCTCAATTGGGTTTTGTGTCGCGAGCACAAAGTAGGGTTTCTTAAGGACATGCCGAACCCCTGCGGTTGTTACGGTTCCTTCTTGCATCGTTTCGAGCAGCGCTGATTGCGTTTTCGGAGTCGCTCGATTGATTTCGTCCGCCAAGCAGATTTGCGTAAAAATCGGCCCCTTTTGGAATTCAAATTGCCGACGACCTTCTGCGGTTTCGTTGATCATGTTGGTCCCGAGAATGTCCGAAGGCATTAAATCGGGAGTGAATTGGATCCGATTGAAATCCAGATTCAGCGTTTCGGAGAGGGTTCGAACGAGCATCGTTTTCCCGAGGCCAGGGACTCCCTCGAGCAGGCAGTGACCTCCAACAAAAATCGCGGTGAGAATTCCTTGGACGATCTCCTCATGTCCGACGATAACTCGGCCAATCTGCTCTTTAACAGCATTATATCGTTGCCGAAATTCTTCAGCTTGTTTCTGCATCGTTGCCGCGTCGATCATGAATATTACTCGTTTGGTTTTTTGTTTTGTGCTCGACGTTTTGCATCGAGCAAACGACTGGTGTAGGACTGGTTTTGTTGCTCGCCGGATAGTTTTGTTTCCGATAGTTTATCTTGTGAGCTATTGGCGGTGTTGCCCGGAGTATCTATCTTCACTGGGCCGTAGGTGCTATCCTCGGCTGTTGCATCAAATACTTTGTCAATGTCTGAATTGGTAGCTGGATCTGCACCCGTCGCCAGCGCCATCGGCTCAGCGTGTACACTTTGACGCTGTCGGTCGATTTCAGAAGCAACGTCCGATTTGCTGGTTCGAAGCCTATCGAGCTTTGACTGTAATGCATCTCCCTTGGAAGTGTTTTGACGTTTTCTTGCTGCAATAAACTCGCGGATCGCGGTCATCGGATCTAGAGCGACTCGACGGATGAACACGTCTGCAAAAAACAAACATGCTCCCAAAAGAACCGCGAGCGGCCACACATCTTCGAGCGACCGAGCGGGGGCAAGTCCACCGCGATAAGGATCCATCGCGAGAATTGCTTTGAGGGAATCGGGTTCCAGCGGATCGGAGAGTGTTCCTGCTTGGCCTCCCACTGGCGTTAGTCCAACCACATCTTCAAGTAACCGCCGATTCGTTTTTCGGACTCGGTACTCGTTTGAAAAAGGAACGGTGAGTCCACTCGTTAACGGTGCCTTACCTGCGGCCGGGATGATACTCAGGATGTAGGCACCTGTCGCTGAGATATCAAAGCTTCCCTCGTAGCGCCCAGGAGCTTTCTGTTTCAGCGTGAATGGAAACGGTTGTAGGTCCGGTCCGATGGCTGTCCCGGCCATTTCCAAAAAATTCACCATGCGATCTTGCTGATCCATCGCAGTGACGACGACTTGGATCTTACCATCGCGAATGTTGGTTGCGAGTTGGTACTTCCCTTCGTCGGCTGTTGGCCGCATGGTCCATCGAACCAGTTGCGTAAAGAATTGGTCGTACTGCGGCCATGATGTCCACTCCTTAGCCCATCGATTACCCGCGTCGCTTGTGAAGACGGCCGTTCGTCCAAGACCGTAAGTCCATGTCGCCAGTAGCGAAGCATTGACTGCATCAGTTGGTAACGGAGAAAGCATCGGTACTTCAACGAGTGAGGACTCCTTCTTTTGTGTCAGCACAAAGCCACGTAAGTTCGGAATCCCATCGCCAATGCCTGACATGGCTTCATGCCGGAACGAGACAATCGGCTGTACGCCTCCCTCGGGCTCAAACAAAAGCGGCCGAGCGACGCGCCGCGCTTCTCGCATGAATATCTTTGGAAGGACTTTTGGGTTCGACGCGACATAGTAGTTGCCACCGGTCGCTTGAGCGATCTTTTGAAGCAGCTGTGACCCCGCAGGACCGTGAGTTCCGACGGCAACGGTCGAAATCTTGATACCCGCCTTGGTGTATCCCGCAAGCACACCTGCCGATGGTGGCGTAGGATCGCCGTCACTAATAATGATCATGTGTTTCATTGCTGCAGGCACGTTGCGAAGCGACGTAAGAGCCATACCAAGCGACGAATCAAAATCAGGCATGTCTCCGGGCTGCATTCGCGAGAGTCGTGCCTTCATCAGCGATCGATTTTCGCCGACACGAGCCAACCCGTTTCTGTCGCCCCACATCCATGAATTTCCAGCCGAATCGTATTGAACGACACCGCAGTAATCCATCGGACCTAGAGAGTCGAGTGCTGCTCGGGCGATCGATTTTTGCCAATAGTTTCCTTCGGCTAGCTCCGATGCATGCATAACCATCGCAAGAGCTCCGACGGCATCGATCTTGGAGTTTTTTACTTGAAAATCCACTGGCATGGCTTCTTCTAGTTTGGTGTTTGCCCATCCGCCCGCACCGAACGATTCAGGGCCGCCGATCATCAAAACTCCGGTTCCAAACTGCTGGATGCTTCTCACTAGCGTTTCAATTTGCTCATCGGAAAAGGATTGGACTTTGGATGCATCATCGCCAACACTTCGAGCGACTCCAGCGAGAATCACGCTGTCGTAGCCTTGCAACTCGATCAAGCTCGTAAAGAGATTGCTTGTGTCACGCAAGTCGCATTCGATGTCGTTGCGACGAAGAGCTTCAATCAGCAAATCGTATTCACCAAGACGGTCCGAGTTCTCGATAACCATAACGCGACCTTTACCGCGAGCGTACGAGAACGCAGTTGTACGATTGTTTTGAGGAATCGAATCCGATTGAGGGGAGTCCGGGGTAAACTCGGCTTCGTAGGTGTAGCCAGCCGGTTGGTCGACGCGATGCGGTATGGGAATCACGTTGACATCTCGGTCGAGTGTCACTGGGCCATCGGCAATTGTTTCGCTTTGATTTCCTACGCGTCGTGTTACTCTCAACCGGCCATCGATGGGTTGATTCGCGTCCCCTTCTACATAGCGTTCAATGACCACGCGAGCGTCTACCGATTGGCCTTGCCTTACTTGGCCTGGTACATCGATTTTGTCGACCAAGATCTCCGCATTGCTGCTCATCTGAATCGGCACAACATCAATTCCGATCCCTTCATCGGTCAGTCGTTTGGCGGTGGAGGTTGCTGTGCCGAGTGTTTCGTTTCCATCGGTGATGATTACGATTCGCTTCGACGAGTTCTCGGGAAAGCTGGCTTGGGCAAGCTTTAACGCCGACTCCAAATTCGTTGCGTCGGTCTTACCGAGATAGCTTTCCAAACGTTCTACGGGCGGCAAGCTATCGTCGATTGGAGGGAACTCGATCGATGCCTCGCGACCAAAGGCGATTAACCCGGCGCGATCTTGACGATTGGCTTGCCGATGTTCCTTCGCACTTGCGATAGCGAACTTCAGCATCAGCTGCCGCTTTGCATTGGGGATACTATCGCTTTGGTCTAGCAGATATATCACGGTAACGCGGTCACTCGTCCACACCCAATGCACACCAGCGAGAGCGGCAATGATCAGCAATGCGACTAGAGATCGCAACGTCAACGCGATGGCTTTACGATAGGGGCCGAGTCCAGCGAGCGATTTATGGCTCAGCCACCACAAGATAGGAATGACTAACAACAAGGCAAGAAAGCCTGGGTACTCAAACCCAATTCGCCATTGCCAAGGTGCCATAGGTTAGCCTTCTCGTTTCAAGGCTTGCTCGATGCGGTTCATCACTTTGTTTTCACCGAGCGAAATGGCATTCCAGCCAAGAAGGCCACCGGAAGCTTTCGCAACTGCATTGATCTCTTCGATAATCGTCGATTGGACGGTGAGTGCATCCGTGATCGGGAGCTTGCCAATAAGAGCCTTGGCAAAGGCTTCCCAAGCTGCAAACAACTCTTCGCTAGGTTTGTTCTCTAACCACGAAGCGACCAAGCGACCCGAGTCGCTTTCATGGCTGACACCGTGTTTGGCGGCGGCGTCCAAGACGGTTTCTCGTTCGCCTGTTTCCAGTCTTCCATCAGCCCAAGCAACGGCGATCAGCGGAAAAAGTCGCAAGGCGGGAAGTGTCGTCGGAGAAACACCGGCCGCGATCAAAACTGCGATCGATGCAGGGTCCTTTAGCCCACTCAATTCTGCAAGTGCACTTTCATTGTCCGCACGTTCCAGCTTGACGCGAATCGCCTCGGTTAGCTTTTTGTCCACTTCGGAAAAGAATTGATTTTCGAGGGCTGCGCCTCGCTTTTGGAGAGAATCTTCGCTGCTCATCGCTTGGTTTCTGGTTGCCGAATGAAAAGAACGGGGGAGTACGTTGAAGCGATTTCCCAATGTTAAAAGGTTCGCTACAGATTCTGAATTCTAACCGATCGAGTTTTGGTGGGAAGCATAGTGACATTGATCGCAGAGGGAAGGTTTGAAGGAACCGACAATTGGCGTTATGATTGCACGCTTCTTTCAATACAAAAACACTAGCAAAACCATGCAGTTCCTCAATCTTGCCACCTATCGATTCGTTTCGTTAGACAATCTCGCCGAGCGTCGCGAGCAGATCTACGCGGCTGCCTCCCGATTTGACATGCGTGGCACCGTTCTCATTAGCAACGAGGGAATTAATATTTTCGTAGCTGGTCCGGAGCAGGGCGCGCGGGATTTGTTGTCGTTTCTCCGAGAGGATCCTTTGTTCGCTGATCTGACTGCTAAGGAGAGTTGGACCGACTATCAGCCGTTTCGCCGCCTGCTGGTAAAGATCAAAAAAGAGATCATCGCCTTCGGATTCGAAGCCATTGAACCCGCGAAGCGAACGTCACCGAAGCTCTCACCCCAGGAGCTGCGTGATTGGCTCGATTCGGGAAAGCCTGTTCGCTTGCTCGATACGCGGAACGACTATGAAGTCGATTTGGGAACCTTCGAAGGAGCGGTCGACCTGGGCATTCATCACTTTCGCAATTTTCCGCAAGCCATTGAAGCTCTCCCGGAAGAAGCAAAGCATGAACCGCTGGTGATGTTCTGCACGGGTGGAATTCGCTGTGAGAAAGCGGGACCGATGATGGAGCAAGCTGGCTTCACCGAAGTCTATCAGCTCGATGGTGGTATCTTGAACTACTTCCAGCAATGTGGAAGTGCTCATTACAAAGGCGATTGTTTCGTCTTCGATCAACGCGTCGCAGTAACTCCTGAGCTTCAGCCTTCGGGCGCCAAGCTTTGTTTCGCTTGCCAACAACCACTTCAGCCGAAAGATCTCCAGTCGCCGTTCTACAAGATAGGAGTCTCTTGTCCAACTTGCTACCGTGACGAATCACAGCAAGCTGAACGAGCCATCAAGAAACGCCAAGAAAAAATCGATGCCTTTGCGGAGAATCTTCCCGGATCCAAACCCTACGAGAGTCGGCGGCCGATGTATGTCGCTGGTCAATTCGCAGGTCTGTCGATGATCGAATGGTTGCTTTCGATGCATCAACGTCTGACGCGTGAATTCTGGCTCGAGCAATTGGAGCTAGGACGCATCGTCTATGGATCTCATCTTCATAGCGCACAGACTCGTGTCGATAAAGATCGTATCGTAAAAGAGGGTGAGCGGTTTATTCAAATTGAGCCCAATTGTGTTGAACCGTCCGTCAACGCAAACATCCGATTGCTTTATGAGGATGCGGCGATCATCGCGATTCACAAACCTAGCGGACTACCTTCACACGCGTCGGGAAGATTTTGTCGTAACACGCTCGACTATATTCTTGGACAAGTATACGCACCTGAGAAACTTCATCTCGCACATCGGCTCGATGCAGCAACCTCCGGAATCATGGTCCTGTCGCGTCGTCATAAGTATGCAGGCCCTCTCCAGCAACAGTTCGCAAATGGTTCTGTTCAGAAAGTTTACCTTGCACAAGTTCATGGTCATCCGCTCGAAGATAACTTCGATTGCAATGAACCAATCGCGGCAACTACAAGCGAAAAAGGAACCCGAGCAGTCGATCCGGCAGGACTCGCTGCCACGACAAGCTTCGCCGTCATCGAAAGACTTCCCGACGGAACGACACTGCTGGAGGTGACGCCACAGACGGGAAGAACAAATCAGATCCGAGTTCATCTCGCTTACTTGGGGCATCCAATCGTTGGCGACGATGCTTATGGGACTGCATCAGGCACTACGGATGTTGAAATGCCTTCTGATAGGTCATCGGAAGACCATTCGCCTCAAAATCCAAGTTACCAACCGCCAAATAACCAGAGCCCAGATGGATTGAGGCTTCATGCGTGGAAGCTTTCAATCGTTCATCCGGCAACCAAGCAACGTATCGACTTCGAAGCGGATACTCCGGATTGGTATGTTACGTCTAGGCAAAGCGTTGAACGCGTGCAGGAAACATCAAGCCATCCTTGAGCCGAATCGCTTGGTGTGCCGCGTTCATTGATCTCAGCCAATCCAGTGGAAAGAAGTTATTCGTATGTTTATCTCGGTAGATGGAATCGACGGCGCCGGCAAGTCGACACAAATGGATTTGCTTGAAGCGTGGCTTTCTGCGCGAGGGGAAAATGTCGTTCGATTTCGAGACCCTGGTGCAACGCAACTTGGAGAAGCGGTTCGAGAGATACTTTTACATCGCGAGGAAATCCCGATCGCCATGCGCAGCGAGATGCTGCTTTATATGGCGGCTCGTGCTCAGTTGGTTGACGAGCAGATTCGTCCCGCTCTGGAATCAGGTAAGACGGTGTTATGCGATCGTTATCTACTCGCAAACGTTGTCTACCAAGGTTGTGCTGGTGGTTTGGATGTCGAATCGTTATGGAATGTCGGGCACATTGCAACGGGCGGTCTGAGACCAGATATTACTATCGTTTTTGATGTTGATACCGCGATCGCATTGCAGCGTGTCGGTACGGGACAAGATCGTTTAGAAAAACGAGGTTTCGATTACTTTGAGAAAGTCCGACACGGGTTTTTGGATCAAGTGTCGCGAGCATCGGCTCACTCAATAGTTGTCGATGCATCGCCGAGCCCAGAAATAGTGCATCAATCTGTAATCGATTATCTTTCAACAATT
>JAIYDQ010000065.1 GCA_027487375.1 Planctomycetaceae bacterium | reverse complement strand
ATCATTAACGCCTAATGCAACGGCGTTATCGACATAGTACTTTCCAGTATAGTTTGTTGAAGATGGAGTAAAGTCCGGAGTTTGCATCGGCCAGATACCACCGGTAACACTCCTTTGAGAATACCCATTACCAAACACGCCATTCGCTCCAAGGCAATTCATATTGATTGAAGGATCACCCATTGCTCGGACTCTGTCTCCACTGAAGGCCCAGTGGTTGGATGTAATGTCGCAATCTTTGAATACAATTTCTTGAGTTGCGTATATCGCTGACCGACAGGCTTCGAAGAGTTCATTCTGCGGTTCGAGATAAGCGGTTACCGTTTGCCGTGCAGTACCAAAGTTTCCGGTCGATGAGATCGTGACGGGGTCGGTAGTCCGAGTTGCAAGATTGCCGTCGACTGGATCGGTTAGGGTCACAACAAAGCTACCACCTGTCGTTGTTCGAGTCGTTGGAGTACCGCTTATAAAGCGAGTACGCCAATTGGGGTCCGTGAGTATTTGATGTTGAACGAATTCGATACCGGCACGAGCAATTTCCTTTGCATTCGCAGTCTGAGAAGCAAGATCATTTGTGCGACGCTGGATTCGGACGGCTTGAAGGCTTGCAACCGCCAAGCAAGCCACAATGAGACTCGTTCCCATCGCCATGATGTAGATTGTGCCGGAGCGTGCGTTGGGACGCCGAAGTATTGATTCTCTCCTTCCTTGTATCGACTTCTGAATCATGATCCGCTCTTAATTGATGCTGCTAAAGCTGGCCAGCGAACTTGTACCTGATGAAGCACTTGTTCTATAAGTAACGAGCCTACAAACCTCTGAGGTCCCAACGCGAATAA
The DNA here is from genome assembly GCA_027487375.1 of Planctomycetaceae bacterium. Classification (GTDB taxonomy): domain Bacteria; phylum Planctomycetota; class Planctomycetia; order Pirellulales; family Pirellulaceae; genus JAIYDQ01. The sequence goes on along the minus strand of JAIYDQ010000065.1, from coordinate 12,758 downwards.
CAACCGTAATTCGATAAATCCCCGAATAGGAGCCTGATATTGCGTTCCAGTCTCCGGCGGAAACCATGTCGACAAAAACCGATCGGGTGAACGCCGTATAGCCCGGTAAAGCAGTTCCATTCCTGGATTTCAACGGCGCGTCAACCAAACCGCGATAGTCATCAACGTCATCGAAATTGATTCGATTGGTACCCGATTCGCCTGTTTCCAATCCGAACCCGCAATCGCACGATGGCTCGCGCATCGGAAGATTCGCGATCTCTGAAATCAACGCTTCAGCAATCGCTATTCCGCGTACTTTGTTCGATTCACCAACTTGGCTTCTGCGAGAGGCGGCGATCGTAGAAAGTGAAGCCACCATCAATATACCTACGATAACGGTAGATGCCGCAACTTCGGTTTGGCCGATTCCGTTCCGCTTTCTCTTCTGGCGACGTTGCCAATGTGAAGGCCTACACAGTAACTTGCATTCGCTGGTAAATCGATTCCCTACTTGTGACTTCATCACGGTATCTCCGGTCCGCTAGGCAAGCGAATGGAAGTGTCGATTCTCTGAAGCCCAGAACGCGAACTGCCTAATTGCAAATCCACGTTCGTAAGAAATTTCCTTCGTCCTGCATATCCATCATAAAAGCCGTAAGCATAGAAACGGAGGTCCCGCGCGTTCCCGGCCGCCGTCCAATTTGTGCCGCCATTGGCCGATGTGATCAGATTCGCATTGCTCGGCATTCCTATACCATTCTCAACGAATTGTACCCTAGCTACATTCCCCGTTCCTCCTGCAGAGGTAAGCGTGATACACAGTGGAGTGTTGATCGATTTCCAACTACTGGGTTCCAGTGGTATGTCGAGCGACGGGTAGCGCTCTCCCAAACGCCATTCTTCGATTTGGACCTCCGCAAGAACTCTTGATGTTGGAAGTCGTGAAGTTGAATTTGCTTGAGTAATTCGAATCCGAAGTAACCCATCTTTATTGGCGTCGGCCGCACAAAGCATCAATCGAATTGCCCCCAAGTCCCAGCGGTTCCCGGTGGATGGAATGTCAGGGATAAAGTATTCTCCCGCTCCACTGCTCGAGTTGATTTCGATCTCTCGAAATACACCATTAGTAAACGCGTCACTCGATGAAAGTAAAGCAACTTCTGAGCGAAAGTGGTTAGGAACCGAGGAAGATGCGAGGGTATGGGTGTACTGCAAGCCAAACGCACCGACATCATCGAATATCACTGAGAATGGATTCTGGTTGTACTTCCATAGGATCTTATTTACATTTGTTCCTGACGTACCTCCCCATTCATATCGAATTTGCTCTGGCAGCCTATCTCCGTCTCGATCTGGTACTACCAACTCAATATGCGTAGCGGAAGACGAAACATGAGAGACAGCGCTTTCAATATCCGACGAGATCTGTGCGGCTGCGTTGGCAAGATCGTAAGCGCCTCGAAAGAGAGTATCGTCTTGATTTTGAGCACGCATCATCATGGTAACACACATCGACATTGCTCCGATCAGAACCGTTGCAGTGGGAAGTGAAACCATCAGCTCTAGCGCACTAAAGCCATCGCGTCTTTGAAATCGCTTCATCGGATGTTGACCCGGCCTGTCAGAGGTTCAAGATCGACTCGCTTCTCGAAGGCCCCTGTTCTCACAGTAACAGAAATTCCTTGGTCAGGCATTCCGAATCTGTTGAACACGACTGACACATTACGCAAAGGCGAAGACGGCTCGGAAGCAGTCACCAATGACGATACATCTACTAAGTAGGGCGACTGAGCAAATGAGACTTGGTAAGGCTGGCTGTTACGATCCAGAGAAGCAACACCGGTGACATTGCACGTATTATCCGGGTCGCTAAAGGAGACCGTCCGTGAAGCATTAGTTTGACGAGCGAGCGTTTGGGCCATCGCTAAGTCTTGTGCAATCCTCTTCGACGCGACTTCTACTCGAAAGCGAAGAAGGCTATTGGAATAAACCGGAATTGCAACAGCGGCAAAGATCCCCGATATCATGATGACAATCGTGAGTTCGAGCAGCGTAAACCCAGCTTTCTGTCGGGGCTGTCCTATTCGTCTTCCAGCTAAACAACGACGAATCGGCATGAAAGCTACCCTACGACCATGTTGTTGATCGATAAGCCAATTCGACGCATTAAGCTACTGCTTGAGTCTCTATCCAGGTCGGCTGAACTGACCGTGTTGACTTCCGAAACTGAGTGCGGCTTGATTTCGTCTCGCTCGATACATTCCAAGAATGCATTCACAATATCCGAGTCCCAAGTCTTGTTCGATTCGGCTCGCAGGATCGATTCGGCTTTCTCGCTCGGCATGCCGGATCGATAGGGACGATTACTTGTCATCGCATCGTAAGCATCAGCAACTGCAAGAATCCGAGCGGGCAGCGGGATCGATTCGCCAACAAGCCCGGACGGGTAGCCACTGCCATTTACCGCTTCGTGGTGATGGAGAACTCCTGGCAATACATAATCGAGTTGCTTGAGATGCTGCAAAATCGCGTAGCCAATTTCGGGATGCTTTTTCACAATCGCAAACTCTTCGTCGGTGAGCTTTCCAGGTTTGCCGAGTATCGAGTCAGGCACACCGATCTTACCAATATCATGCAATAGGCCAGCCATGTAAATGCGCTCACACTCTTCCGAGTCTAGCCCAATGCGAGCCGCTATTACCTTGGCATAGGATGCGACGCGATCGCTGTGGCCGCAAGTGTAAGGGTCTTTAGCATCGATGGCGTTGATAAGAGCGCGAACAATGCCCGTGAGGAGCGTCTCTTGTTCATCAAAAAGTTCGCGATTCTTGGAGTGGGACGCCATGATGTTTGCGGCAGCGACCAATAGTCCCGCCTCAAAAGTCCCAAACGAAGTGGCGATTAAGTCCTGTGTTTGAGTTGGATCAGTCGCGAGATAGCAAGCACCTTCGATTTTGTTTATCGCAAGAAGCCATCCGTAGACCCGTGTTTCCTTCGATACACTTATGACAATACAATTTCGCAAACCGGGATAATCACTTAATGAGCTCTCAGTGGACCTCTTATTCGCAATTCTTGGCTCCTTGCTAAGTTGTGGTATCGAATCGATTAAAAATTTGGAATAAATCGATTGATCAACTTCGGTGGAACCAGTGAACGCAATTCGATCAAGGTCAGGAAGTGAAGTAGCACTGTCTATATCTGACTTGACCGGGACAAATAGAATAGCTTCAGCACGAATTACATTTGCCAGATCCGGCAAGCATTTTACAGCGATGGACTCAATGGAATGCTTGGGGCCAGAGAGATCGAGATAGTCGTTCGCGTTACGTAACCAACTCAACTCCTCAAAGTCCTGAGTGACTTGATCGATAAAGCCTTCAGCTTGCTTGTTTACTTCGGCTAAGTCATCTCGATATCTAATAGCTTCAATGCGTGAAGTAATTAATGCGCAGAGAACTTGTTCTGGTTGGCAGGCAAGCGTAAGAACAATAACTATTGGGCTATATGATTCGACATCCGTATTGACAACGACCGTCATTTGATTGCCGTCGCGGTAGACGGTTGGAGTGACGCGTTGGAGATCTAGGCTTTCTAAGACGCCAATTAAACGGCAATCGGCGGGCGACGATCCCTCGCCAGCTCCTATCTGAATCCAATCAGATCCCTTGCGTTGAAGCACAGCAACGGCTGCCCCTAAGTCGGACGCAAGCGTTGACGCGACCTCTATCGCGGACTGGGTTGAGATTGGAACGGAAAATGACATGTCATCAGTCAGTCATAAACAGGAATTACTTTTCGGTTGCGGTGTCGCTTGATCAACTGCGAAATCCACACAACTTTTGGCTGGTTATATGTAGCACACAGACTTTGACAAATCCGGAAATTTTTCTAATTAAATAATTTGCTCCGCGTAATTTCCGGACGTAAGGTTCTGCAGCTTTCACTGGAAAGTAGTCAGAGTTACGGGAGTCGACGCATAATTAAGTGTGAGAATCCCATACACCTAATAGGTTTTTTAATTGGGCATTTGTCCTACGGCGAAAACAATGAACACAAAACTGCAATTGAGATCATTTGCTAAGCGATCTGCCTTTAGTCTTGTTGAGCTAGTGGTCGTTGTATTGATTATCGGAATTTTAGCGGCTGTAGCGGCACCTAAGATGTTTGATACGGCTGGCGATGCTCGCGACTCCGCGACGAGAGCGTCACTCGGTATCCTTCGGGACGCAGTCGAACTGCATCGAGCTCAAAACGGAACGTATCCAACAGCCGCAAACATCACTACCGCGATTCGGCCATTTATCAAGGGACCATTCCCGCGTGTTCAAACGACCAGAGTACCGGGTCCGAATCAGAATGCTCTGGTTGTCGGAAGCACAGCAGATCCTTTGGCTGTTGTTGCATCGAGCACAAACGGATGGGTTTATAACGAAACGACTGGCGATATCGCCGTTAATCACGCCTCTTGTATCGCATGGTAGCCAGTACTATGACTGACAAGAAAAAAATATTGATTGCTGAAGATAGCACTGTTCTCGGAGACGTGATTCGATTCAACCTCCAAAGGTCGGGTTTCGATGTGACGCTCGCCCGCAATGGTAGCATCGCCTTGCAATTGCTTTCAACAGAGAAGTTCGATTGTCTGGTAACAGATTTCGAAATGCCCGGGATGAATGGTGAAGATCTTTGCGATCACCTCCGTAATGTGCTGAATAACCATGATATCCATATTGTCATGTGTTCAGCGAAAGGAATGGAGCTTGATCGAGAAGGATTAAAGGCCAGGCTGCGAATTGAAGAGATCCTTTTTAAGCCATTTAGTATTCGAGACCTCACAAGTCTCCTTCAAAAACTTGTCCCAACTGCACAACAAAATCCACCGCAACTAGCCTTGAGCACCTAAGCTTATGATCGCCGCGCAATCCTACCGTAGTTTGACGCAGCGACTGAGTGAACAGTATTTGCTGTTTGGTTTGGCTGGACTCTTTTGTTTCACGCTGACAGCTGTCTACCTTTCCTGGCAAGGCTTATTCCTTACATTTAGCGCGGCTGCCGTTTGCGTGCCACTTGGCCTCCTTCTATTCGGTTCGTTTGCTGTAAGACGAACGTCTCACTGGCACGAGAATATCGAGCGTCAGTTAACTCAGTTCGCCAATAATGCGAATCATTCGGTCGCCGAGCTTCGTCCACTTCCTTCCGTAGATCCATTCGCGGCTGGATGGAATCAGTTACTAGCTCGAGTTCATGAGCATTCAGCTTGGAACGGTGTCGAGCGAAGACTCTCAGAGGCGTTGCACAGCCAGCAAGCCAAGCAATGGGAAGGTGTTTTCCAAAGTCTTTCCGAAGGAATTGCCATCTGTGGTTCCGATGGAAAGATTATCCAACTTAACCGGTCCTTCGCGACGCTTGTGAAGAAAGCAGAAACGAAGGCACTTATTGGTTTATACGTTACCGACCTTCTTTCGGAACATGTAGATGACGCATCACGCGAACGGATTGCTGCGTTGAGTGCGAGTCACGCAACGCAAGTTGTGGAAGTGAATCGCTCTTCCGACTTATCACAAGGCGTATGGCGAGTAAGCCGGATGATGCAATCGTCCGATAGTAGCAATCCGAGTGATTCAATTTGGACAATTCGCGATATTACCCAGCAAAAGCTTGCAGAAAAAGCCCGTGAACAATTTGTTTTCACGGCGACACACGAACTGCGTACTCCTCTAGCGAACATTCGTGCCTACGCAGAGACATTGTCGATGGCGGGTGACATCCCTGCTGAACAGCAGCAAGAGTTTTATAACACGATCAATAACGAAGCCACTCGACTGGCGCGTTTCGTCGATGAGTTACTAAACATTAGTCAGATGGAAGCTGGTGCGATCACTATCAACAAGCATGAGGTCCAACTGGATCGTCTGCTCGACGAAATCTTGGCAAGTCAACGCCCGCTGTCCGACGAAAAGAATCAATCTTTCGATTACTCAGTTGCGCCAAAGCTTCCCAAAATCATGGCCGACAAGGACAAGCTAGCTGCGGCTCTCACAAACCTAGTTGGTAACGCCATCAAGTATACGCCTGAAGGTGGTAAGGTTACCGTCAAGGTTGACGCGGATGCTACACGAATACTATTTACGGTTGAAGACAGTGGGATCGGTATTTCCGCGGAAGACCTTCCAAAGCTTTGCAGCAAGTTCTTCCGTAGTAGCGATACGCGAGTTCAAGCTTTGGTTGGCAGCGGACTTGGGCTTGCTTTCACACAAGAGGTTGCGAGGTTGCATGGCGGCGATATCTCGATTCGTAGTAAGTTGAATCAAGGCTCTTGCTTTACTCTCGAACTTCCTATTCGCTAGGCTGGCAGGTTTACGATGTTCCAATGCAAACGTTCCGGTGCAGTCGATACCGTTGCTGGCTCTGTTCCCTTGACTCGCGATCATCAAAGTGCATTTCTAAGTTCAGTGGAATCTTGCTTCGGAAATGGACAGCCTCGCATTGTGTTTGACATGTCGCAAGTTCCGTTGATGGATAGTGTTGGTATCGAAGCGTTACTGGATGCACGCGACCGCTGCCAAAAACTTGGTGGGAGCATTGTCCTAGCGAGACCCACTCCATTGTGTCGCGATATTCTTCGTATCAACGGGATTGATAAAGAGCTCAACGTTTACGATGACACCGTCAAGGCAATGGGAAGCTTTGCGCGATGAACCTCACAATTGACTCTCGAATTGATTCACGAATTGACTCTCAGCTGACGAGCGGAGCTGTTTTAGATATCCCTGTCCTACCGCGTTCTACATCCAGATCTAGCCGGCTGGCCGCCATGGCGACTCCTCTGGGTGAGAATCTTGTTCGCGCGGGTATTCTGACCGACGGTGACCTGGAAGCAGCGCTCCAGCAGCACACCAATAGCAGTACGCAACTGGGCGAGACCCTACTTGAGATGGGGTTCGTGGATGAAGACACGCTGCTTCTGTTCCTTGGGCAACAATTGGGCGTCCCTGCGGTGCGACTTCGAAGCGGGATCGTCGATCCGGCTGTGGTCCGACTTATACCGCGATCTAAAGCTGAAGCGTTCTCGGTGCTCGCACTTTTCTGTGTCCGAGGACAGTTAACGGTCGCAATGGCTGAACCGTCCAACTTGCGACAGTTAGATGAACTGGAGCGATTGACTGGAATGCCAATTCGCCCAGTGCTTGCGATGCGTTCCTCGATCGACCGAATGCAGGCCCACTGCTACGAAGAGAACTTCGCAGTCGATGCGGTAACTGCTGATCTCGAAGAAAATTCACTCGAGATACAAGCTGATGCCGTGGACATCTCACTAGCGGATGTCGAGTCGTTGACGGACGGCAGCCCAATCATCAACTTGGTCAATTACATCATCGTCCACGCAATTCGTCAGAAGGCGAGCGACATTCACATCGAAGCCGGGCAGCAATCGTCCCTCGTTCGATATCGTGTGGATGGACATCTACGCGAGGTGCTTCGTCCGCGACGCGAATTCCATCCGGCAATGATCTCGCGAATAAAAGTCATCGCGAAGCTGGATATATCAGAGCATCGCATGCCACAAGATGGTCGAGTGCATTTGACCGTCGATGGAAGAGAGATCGATTTACGTGTTTCGACTTTGCCCACTATTCTTGGCGAGAAAGTCGTGATGCGGGTTCTTGATCGCAAGAACGTAACGTTCTATCTCGATAAGCTTGGGATGCCTGATAATGCCTTGAATAAAACGAAGGCTTTGCTCAAGCGACCGCATGGTTTGATACTTACGACGGGACCTACAGGAAGCGGCAAGACGACGACCCTATACTCCGCTGTAGAACTAATCAAATCGATTAAACGCAACATTGTTACCGTTGAAGATCCAGTCGAGTATCAGCTGGACCTTATCAACCAGGTGCAAGTCAGCAATACCAAGTCAATGAAATTCTCGGACGCATTGCGGTCGATCCTCCGCCAAGACCCAGACGTGATCATGGTCGGTGAGATTCGCGATGCAGATACTGCTGCAATCGCAATCCAAGCGGCACTTACTGGCCACTTAGTTCTCAGCACACTTCACACGAACGATAGCTTCAGTGCTGTGACTCGTCTTCTTGATATGGGAATTGAGCCGTTTAAACTTTCGGCCGCACTCCTGGGGGTGATCGCACAACGATTGGTACGAACCATTTGCCCATCATGCAAAACAGGATATTATCCTCCGCCTGAACAATTAGATGCGATCCGATACGAAGGAGATCGACGCCGTCAATTCGCACGCGGCCAAGGTTGTCGAGACTGTTATGACACAGGCTTCAAAGGACGTACCGGTATTTATGAAGTATTCACGATTGACCGCGAAACGCGTGAGTTGATTTCTTCGAATGCATCGGTAGATGAACTGCGAGCACATCATCATCGATTGGGTGGTGGAACTCTAATGGAAGAAGGAATTCATTTGGCTGAGGCAGGACGCACAAGCCTAGACGAGATAGTCGAAGTTGCTTATTCGGACTAGACTTCACGAAGGCACTTCACCACCGAGCGGCAAATACAATGAAATTTCAATATCTAGCGAAAGATCAATACGGAAAGTCGATCGATGGTGTTGTCGATGGAGACAGTCCGCTTGCCGTGCGTCAACAACTACGCTCACAAGGCCTATTCGCACTGAAAGTTACTCCAGCTGAATCGGCGTTGAATATAAAGAGCTTTTTTGCTAGTAAGCCAAGCAAAGGACCGGCTTTATCCGTCCAATCAAAGCTGAAGTCATCGACTTTGCAATTCGCGTCGCCTCGAGTGAAAACGTCAGAACTAATTGTTGCGTTCTCGCAATTGTCGATCATGTGCCAATCGGGCGATGACTTGGCAGAAGCGTTGAAAACCGTTGCAACTCAATGTAACGATCCCAATCTTCGACAGGTTTTGTTAGCAACTTATCAAGATGTTTCGCAAGGAGTAAAGTTCTCCGTCGCGCTTACAAAACATCCGAAGGTGTTTAGCGAATCGATGGTAGCCGCTTTGGCTGCCGGCGAGCAAGCTGGACGTGTTGTCGACGTTCTTGAAAGAACAACTCGAATGCTTCGTAAGGATCAAAACCTCCGAAGTTCTGTACTCGCACTACTCATGTACCCAGCGGTTCTTTGCGCAATTACTTTTGCCGTGATCTGTTCAATGCTGTTTTTTGTGTTGCCACAGTTTGCTACCGTTTTTCGTGATATGGATCGGCCTGTTCCACCACTGACAAGCATTTTACTCGCGATTGGAGAAGGACTTCGTCAACAATGGATTGCAGTAGTACTTGTTGCCGGAGTGTTGATTGGATTGGGAGTAAGCTTTCGCAATCACCGTCAAGTTCAGCGTGTTTTGGACTCGTTTCTTCTAAACGGTTTCATCATAAAAGATTCGATACGTGCACTTATCACAGGGCGTACATTACGACTGCTTGGAACCATGTTGGAAAATGGAGTTCCTCTGCTTGAGAGCGTACGCCTATGCCGTAAGGCGACTCGTAATGTTCTTTTCCAAGAGATGTTTGCAACTGTCGAGCATGAGATCTTACAAGGAGAAGGAATGAGCGCGACACTCAAGAATGCGACTTTTTTACCGGCTGGCGCTGCACACATGATTTCGACGGGAGAACGTACCGGGAAGCTCCCGAACGTTTTACAGTCTGTAGGCGAGTACTTTGAAGACGAAGGAGAACGTCGCCTTCGAACGCTTGTCAAAATGTTAGAACCAGCAATCATCATCGGCTTGGGTGGTGTCGTCGCGGTTGTTGTTTTGTCGATTATCCTACCTTTGCTCGATATAACGACTGCTTCCTCGTAAGCATAAACTTCTCGACCGATGACGCCACGCATATCACGTGTTGCGACCTATGGTTGGCTACTATGCGTACCTTGTTAAAAACAGCCGATCGAATTCGTGAGCGTCTTTTGATGCGATCCTATGGATGGACCGGAGTCGAAGTCAGCTGCCATTGCTTGAATATGGCTCAGGTCCGCAAGGTTCAAGACCGTTGGCAACTTGCCGCCGTTTGGAGTGTTGACCACCCTGTCCCGTACTCCGTGAATGCAGACGCAAATCCTTCAAATGCTGAAGAAACTTTTGGATGGTTATCGAGCGAAGATATTCTCGCTTGCGGGCTCTCACCTACGGTTTCGCTTCTCGATAAACTCGATTCCCTTTTTGTTGGTAATGCTTGCGCGGCGACACTCAACGATGGTCTGATCGCCTACCGCGAACTCGATCTGCCGACTAGCGATGACACCGATTCTCAATCGATGGTTCTCTCAGAAGTGGCGACTGAGATGGAATGCGATTTAGATGACATACTAACAGACTGTTGGGCATTGCCTCAGAATCGACCTCGCGCTACGACCACAAGCTTCGGAACTGTATCGCTGAAACGATCCACAGCGATGATGCTGGCGAGTGACCTTTTAAATGCTGGATTTGAATGCCAAGTGTTGGATGCTATGCCTTGCGCAATGGCCAGAGCAACATACATGGCGTTAGAGAATTCAAACTTGGTAATCCAGCCTCCGACTCTAGCGATCGATCTTGGTTATCAGCATGCAACGATAACGCTGGTCGATAATGGAAGACCAATTCTGACGCGGACTCTTCGAAATAGCGGATTGTTGCAATTACTCAAGCAAATCGCAGCAACGTTCGAAGTCAGCCTCGCGGACGCTCAAACTCTTTTGTTTCAATCGCATTCTTGTCGCCCGTTGGGACCCGACAGATCCCATGATTTCGCTGATCCATTGCAACAAAAGCGAAATGACTATCTGATGTCCTTGGTAAGCGAAATCGAGAAGACTACCGTATACATAAGTCGGACATGCCGCGAATTCATACCCTCTCAGATTCTATTGATGGGAGGTGGAGTGCGTCTTCCTGAGGTTAGGCAGGCCATTGAACAACGCGTAGAAATGCCGACGCAATTCTGGTCCATCGACATGTCTGCGAATCTATTTGGGACAAAACACGCTGGGGTCTACGCGATCGCCAGTGCACTCTCAGCGTTAGCGTGGGAGGGATTTTGATGCACGTTAACTTATTGCCCAAGTCATTTGTGTGGCGACGTGCGATCCAACGAAGGCTTCGCCAGTGGGGTATTTTCTACGGCATGCTCCTCGCGGTCCTTGCATGTTGGAACTTACCCTTGGTCCAAGAATGGATCGGTAAGCGAGGCCAGCTTCAGGAAATCCAAGCGGCGACGAATCACATTCTTGATCTCCAAGTCGATCGAATGGATCTCGCAAAAGAAGTTGTAATGCTCCAGCAGAATATTGGGCAGCTTAGTCGAGCTACTACCAATGATAAAACAACTTCCATTCTCGGTATTCTAGCGCATGGCGTTCAAGCAACCGAGAATCAACTTCAGATCCAAGAGTTGCAAATCGCAATTAGCCCCAAGTCGGATGAGGCAACCAACACCTCCGGTGCATCGAGTGTTAGCCGACGCACTTCGAACTTGGTTTCAACGAGTAACGCGAAAAGTGGAAACGATTTATTACGACCAAGCGAGTATCGGTTAACTCTGCGTGGCATAGCGATTAAAAGCGATGCCATTACGACACTGGTCGATTCTCTCCAAGAGTCAAAGGCGTTTCCAATTGTTGAGCTTCGCTCCACGCACGAGCAAATCATCTTTGAAAAACCCGTTCAAGAGTTTCAGTTGGAGTGCTTAGGCGATGAGTAGTCCATTCAATCATCGAGAAGCAAATCGCAGTCCTGCATTGCGCAATGAGCACCTGCTGCACATTGGGATGGCAACACTTGCTATTCTGCTTGTTGGTGGAATCTATTCGGTTCGATGCACGATCGCGGAGAATGTTCAGCTACTTACGTTTGACATTCAAGATTGCGAAAGCCTTCAGGAGTCAGAAACGGAGCTCATGGAATCGATCGCAAATCTTGATCTGCGAAAACGCGAACTAGAAGAAGAGTACCGCTCACTAATGGTTCGCATCCCAAAGAAGATCGCGGATTCTGAAGTGTTATCGGTCGTAAGGCAAAGCTTACAGAATACACGATGCAACTTAATCGATTTTAGACCGACGATAACGCAGCAAAACAGCGAGTACCAGACGCGCTCTTACGATCTCCAATTAGAGGGTAGCTTTAAGAATATCTTTCAGCTATTTCGCACGCTTCGTGAGGCGTCGCTTGCTTTTCAAACAAGTCGACTCAAGATTTCCGAACCTGTTACGCCGGGAGGCCCTTGCCATCTTGATCTAGAACTCAAAGTCATTTTTGATCACAGTTGTACTCCGTCGGAATAGGTTCGCGATGATGTCTCCGTCAATGAATAAGAATCTCAAGATCGCTTCGATTCCGGTACTTGGTTTAGTGCTTGTTTATGTGATTGTTCGAGGTCGCAACAGTGGCGATCAAGCCTCGATCGATCCAGCAGTAAACTCGGTAGCGGACGTGGCTACAACCAGAACCTCGAAACAAGCTTCAAATAAGTCTTCAGCTCATCCGAGTACAGAATGGCCTACCTTCGAACTTGAGGATCTTCCAAACGTAGATCCGTTCGATCGACAAGCCTTGTTTCCGAGTCCTTCCGTCGATCCAAATTCCTCCGACTCAAGCAATACCCTTGTTGGAAAGTCAGATCGATCTTCCGCAGACGCTTTGAAGCCGCTCAAGATCCAAGCCGTCTTTCAATCCCCCAGTGGGATCACCGCGCTGGTCGAAAACCGTGTGGTTCACATCGGCGATCGACTCGATGACGGATCGGAAGTAGTCGGCATCACACCAGAGCAATTGCTCCT
>JAIYDQ010000009.1 GCA_027487375.1 Planctomycetaceae bacterium | reverse complement strand
TATCCAGATTCGTTCCCGAGCTTCCCGCTGAGACCGTCGATGACTTCCTGGACCAAATGAACGTAGGTTGGAACCGGATGCCCCTTGAGTCCAAGGAGATCATCCAGAATCAACTTGTGCAGGATGGCTACTCCAAGGCCTCGCCAATCTTCGCTTTGGTCCGGAGCGAGCGTTTGCATTCGCTCCATCGCTTCTGGCTTGCAGGTAAGTCGGGTCCACTCGTTGGAGGCTTTGCTATAAAGAGCCATGATCTGCTGCTCGTCAAGCCGTTCAAGTTCAGCCCACACAGCCCCTGCCGACTCCGCGCCTTTCGCAACCACGTCGCAGTCAAAAAATGGTGACAGCTTTTCATGAAGTTCGGCCGTCGTCATTTCGGGGACTCCACTCAACAATCGGTGAGTTGGCAATACGAGCAGTCCGGGGTCGTTCATCCCAACAAGCATTGTCAAAACAAAATTCGAAGGATGATCTGAAGGCAAATCACCCTTTGCAGCCAACTCGTCGCGATAATTGCAGGCGGTTTCGTAGCGATGATGGCCATCTGCAATGAACATGTCTTTCGCGGAGATCATGCCACTGACTTGAGCAATCACATTGATGTCGGTGATCGGCCAAACTCTGTGGACGACTCCCAAATGGTCAGTCGCTTCCAGTCCATGGACGCCGGCAATTTCCGACTCCAGTATCGATTGGATGTCGTTTTCTGGATCCGGGTAAAGCCCAAAAATCTGGCTAAGGTTAGCTTGTGTGGCACGTGTGAGTTTCAAGCGGTCGTCTTTGGCTTTCGCGTGAGTTTCCTCGTGCGCATAGATGTTTCCTTCGCCAAATCGCTTCAGACGCACACACGCCATGAAGCCTTTGCGAACAAACGTGTGTCCTCGATAGTCGAACTCCTGATGATAAACATAGATAGCAGGATCCGGTTCGGTTTGCAGAATACCTTCGTTTCTCCAAGTACGAAAAATACGAGCGGCTCGCGTGTAGACGTTGTTCGAATCGTCGTCGGACGGCTCCGACTTGTTAAGCTCCAGCCTCAAGAAGTTAAATGGCGAAAGGTCGTATAGATGATCCTGGAGATCGCCATTTACGACGTCATATGGCGGGGAAATACAGTCGGATAGCGACCCAACCATTGCCAAATTATATCGGAGACCGCGAAACGCTTGAATTTCTGGCATAGCTAGCTTTGGCAAATTGGATCGGAGAACAAGACCAATCCACCATTGTAAGCTTATCCCGCATCCTGGCCAGATGAGCAGTAATGATTGGCAGCAGCCGCTCTCTGTTCTCAATGTCTTTTTGTTTCAGGAAATCGACTGTGGCAACTGAGTTTGGATGGCTTATCTGAAAGCGGGGGAGCCGAAACACAGAGGCACAGAGGGCACAGAGATATAGCGGGCGCATTCGTCCTTGAGTTGCTGATTCGCGATGATCTGTGCTTGCAAGAGTTGAAAATGGTCCCAAGCGCATTTTGAGCCAGAGGCGATTGCAGATCCTTGTTCAATCCTCATGGAAAAACTAACTAGAGGGCCTTGAAGCAAGGCAATCGATTTTCAAGGCTGGAACCAGATAGCGAAACGATCGGGGAGTCGTTTTCATTATCAGGGGTCCCGCCGGAAGAAAATCAAATTTTCGGCGGGTTGGGCCACGAAACAGACTGACATCATCATGGGAAATCCAACTGACTGTTGGAAAAGAAAGCTACCCCGCTAGGACTCGAACCTAGAATGACTGAACCAAAATCAGTAGTGTTGCCATTACACCACGGGGCAGTGGTAGCCGACGCCTTGAGTCGACGGCACGAATAATACCGTCAGTAATCGGAAAAGACAACGCCGTTTATCAAAAGGTTCTGTCGCTCGCTTTGGGACTAGAACATCCGTCGCGAGCCCCTGATTAATGGGGAAAAATATTGCGTTCACGGAGCCTCGGGCGAAAACCCTTTGGATTCGTGAGCAAAATTTCCGCGAAGTTGCCCCGTTGCTGATGCTGGGTTGCAAAGTCCGGCTTTGACTCGGCCCATTCTCGTGCCAAAGGGATCCTCATTTGTTCGGCAGCCTCGCGAGGATCATGGGAGCCGTTCCCAATAGGGACTACAGTCGGTGGATAACACACAATCGATGACTCTCGTCGCTGTCGGGACTCAATGCGATGTATGTTGACCGGGTTCGGTTTGCGGGCGAGTCGAGAACGAGTAGGAGTGGGAGAAGGAGTACCAGCACCACTAACGGCTCATCCCATCGACTATATGTCGAACGCTTACGTTGCCTTGCTTTTTCGTTCCATTCGTTACATCCCGCACAGTCTTTGCGACTTACTTACCCTAGATGATTCAAACTACCCGACCTGCATATTTTTCTTATGCCATGCTTATTGGCCAGACGATGTAAAGGTTGCTTCGGGAAGTAGTTTCCCAGCGTACCCATTTTGACTGGTCGGTTGCTCCGGTCTCGTCAAGCTCGTGCTCAAGGATTTGAGCACGCGCAAGGACGGGACCAGCCAGAGCACGTTTGTAGGCATCAAGTCGAGGTGGGTAGGAAGATACGCGGCCGACTACCCCTGGAGTTCCGTGGTTCACATCATTGTGGCCGCTCCGGATGTTGCGTCCAACATACACACTGGTCTGAAGAAAAACCCTTAAGGAGATAGAGATGAGAAAGTTTTTGGCAATGCCGGTCTTGGCAGGACTTCTGTCCGCCGTTTCTGGCAGCGCTGTACAGGCTGCTTATTGCGGTGCTGTTAGCTATGAAAATTGTGGTCCTGCTGTTGCCGATGCTTGTGCACCGACAACCTACACCACGATGAAGACGATCACCAAGACCGTCTATGAACCGCAAACGTTTACGGGAACAAAGACCGTTAACCAAATCGTTTACGAAGACCAAGTTGTGAACAAGACACGACTTGAAAAAGAAACACAATACCGCGAAGTCTCGTACACTGTCTCCAAGCCAGTCTACGAAACCCACAAAGCGACCAAGACCTACACCGTTCAGCGACCAGTCTATGAGACTCGCACAAAGCAAGTTACGTACAACGTATCTCGCCCAGTGTATGAGACTCACCAAAAGACGATCAACTACACGGTTATGAAGCCAGTGTACGAAACCCATGAAAAGGTGATCAACTACACTGTTCAACGACCTGTGACTGAGACTCGAACAAAGACTGTTAACTACACAGTTAACGTTCCTGTTCATGAGACTCACAGCAAAGTTGTTAACTACACTGTGATGAACAAAGTTTTGGAAAACAAAGAACGTACTGTCAACTACACAGTAATGGTTCCAGTTACCGAAACTTTGAGCCGAACGATTACGAAGAAAGTCACAACTCCTGTCAACTACACCAAGACCATCAAGGTTGCTGGTGGAAGCTGGCAAACAACTTCGGAAGAAGTTCCAGGACCAGTTGTGAAGAAGATGGTTCGCGAGCCAGGTACTTGGACTTTCGATCCTTCGACATGCAAGAACGTATACTGCCCAGGTGCTTGCCGAGTTGAGTGCGTACAATGCCCACCAACGACTGTTTGCAAGAAAGTTTGGGTTCCAACTTGTGAAGAGAAGACAATCAACTGCGTACGCTACGAAACATCGTGCGTAAACGAAGTTGTTCCTTACACTGTTACCAAGTGCGTTCCTGAGTGCCGAACCAAGGTTATTCCTTACACCGTCTGCAAGATGGTTCCAGAATGCCGAAGCAAGACTGTTAACTACACGACCTGCAAGATGGTACAAGAGTGCCGAAGCAAGGAAGTTTGCTACACAGTTTGCACAATGGTTTGCGAGCAAAAGAGCAAGACTTGCACCTACACAACCTGCAAAATGGTTCCTGAGTGCAAGACCAAGGTCTGCAACTACACCACCTGCAAGATGGTTTGCGAGCAACGCGTCAAGAACGTTTGCTACACTGTCTGCAACATGGTTTGCGAGCAAAAGACCAAGGAATACTGCTACACAACTTGCAAGATGGTTTCCGAGTGCAAGACAAAGATGGTTCCATACTGTGTAACCAAGTGCGTTCCTTACACCTGCACCGTCAAAGTTGCTAAGTGCGTCCCAACATGCGTTCCTTACACCTACACCAAGTGTGTTGCTAAGTGCGTCACTGAAGAAGTTCCTGTAACAACATGTGCACCAGCTGCAGATGCTTGTGGCGCTCCTTCCTGTGATCCATGTGCAGCATCCGCTGGCAACGGTGGTGGACTGTTCAACGGTCGCCTACTGCGAGCTATCAAGAGCTTGCACGGTTGCAAGTCCGGTTGCGGATGTGCAGCTCCAGCTCCAAGCTGCGGTTGCGAAGAAGCAGCTCCAAGCTGCGGTTGTGCAGCTTAGTTAAAAATTAAATTGAACTTCTCAGCCGAACTTTTGTACGGTTCGGCGAGTTGGACAATCAAAAGATAAACAATAAACGGCTGGCGTCTCCAAAGACACCAGCCGTTTTTTCGTTTACGCTCCGAATCACGTAACCATGTCTCTCCGCAGAGTTGCCACCCAGCTCTGTGCTCTCTGCGCCTCTGTGTTTCAATGCATAGACTTGAGCAGCTAAGTGGATTTTGCGCGCTAGAAATCCGAGGGGGAACTAAAACACAGAGGCACGGAGAGCACAGAGAAGTGTTGGACGAGTTCAACCTCTAGGTGCTATTGCGCAGCTGTCCATTCTTTTATCAGCTTCAAACGGCCTTAAAGCCGCCGATCTCTAAAGAGCAACTTAATCTTCGCGTCTCAAAAAGTTCGTGACCATGCGATGGGCGCCGCGATAGGCTTGGACCAAAGGCGATTGGCTTCCGCGGATCATACCGTTTCGGTCCGCTTGCCAGATTTGTCGCGAATCGACGTCGACGGCCGTTAGGTATCTGCCACCAAAGCAAAAAGTATCGATACAGATCAGGTGATGGTAATCCGCGATCCATCCATTCATCTGCGGCGAGTGGCCTATCCAAACTGTCTTTCCGGATGCATGAGGACGCGGCAATCGATCGTAGATGTGTTCCCAGTACATGATCTCCGGCGGGCACTCATGAATTGGAACGTGCGGCAAGTAATTCGCGTGAACGAAGATATCACTTTCAGTTTCCAGGCAGGGGACCGTCTCGACTAGGAAACGTCGGTGCTTCTCGGGAATCGACGAAATTTTTCCGCCATACGTTGTCAGCGTCATCCGACCGCCATTATGAAACCAAAGCGTTGGATCCTGCTCTCGAACCACTGCATCCTCGAACAGTAGTTCATGATTCCCCTTGAGAAAAACCGCCCGGTGTTTCGACTGCAAGTCGAGCAAGAAATCGACGGTTCCTCGACTATCCGGGCCTCGGTCGATGTAGTCACCCAAGAAAACCAACAAATCATCTTTCGTAGGCGCGATCGCCTCAATCAGCGAACTGACCGCCTTAAAGCATCCATGAATGTCGCCTATCGCAATCGTACGCACAGATAGATTTGCTTTGAGTATGGAAATGTGGATGTTGACAGCACCGACGCGAACCTCGGTTTTGTCACGGATTCTGCTGCCCCGCGACACGACCAAACTCGTCTACAAGCTAACTTACAAGATTTTAACCGCCAGGTAGCTTCATATGCGATAGCTTTCGCACTTGTTTTCGGGCGATCTTGATCCGTCTGGCATGCCTGTACCACGTAGTCCGCTACACTTACAATCTGTTGGCAATCTCAGCAGCGCCCGAATCCTTCGTTCATCGGATGGTTGTCCGCAGCTACGTTGCGAAATGAAAAGTTAGTTTTGGATAGACCCGTTGAAAACGGTACTGCTGATGCGTACGACGAGTGTTATTTTTGTTAATTTTTGCGGATAGCACCCGAGGCAAACGCTTGCGGACTGCGAACTACTGCATTTTCCTCAGGTCAGCTCCGAATTTGAATCGAACGAAATTGAGCATTACGAAATGATCTACATAATTGGTATCGGCGACGACGGAATTGCCGGTCTTACGAATGCCGCTCTTGAGCGAATTCAATCGGCCCGCTTGCTTCTGGGACCGCCTAATCTGATGTCCAAAGCGCAGCAGTTCAAGGCTCGCAAAGAAATCATTGGGGGAGATCTCGAAAAGCTGGCGACGCTCCTCGACAAAGAGTCCGATGGCGATGTCGTCGTTCTTACTGGTGGAGACCCACTTTTTTATGGGACCGCCCGATTTTTGTGTGATCGGCTCGGGAAAGACCGATTTACCGTTATTCCGCACGTCAGCAGTATGCAACTGGCGTTTGCCCGGGTGAAAGAAAGCTGGGACGAAGCTTACCTCACGAACCTAGCCACGCAGTCGCTCGGAAAAGTTTTGGAACGCATTCGGACATCGGAAAAAATTGGACTCTTTACCTCCGACGCTGTCTCTCCGTCCGATCTCGCACAGGCCCTCGTTGACCAGGGAATCGATTACTTCACGATTTACGTTTGTGAGAATCTTGGATCGCCAGATGAACGAGTCACGCGCGGCTCCCCGGCGGAATTGGCTAAGCAAAAGTTCAGCCAACTCAATGTCATGATTCTGATTCGCAAACCCGGTGTGCCCGATCGCCCGGCAGCACTTGTTGCTCGAAGATTGTTCGGAAATCCTGACGAATTATTCCTGCAGTCAAAGCCTAAACGGGGGCTGTTGACTTCCTCGGAAGTGCGTTGCGTGGCGTTGAGCGAGTTGGAGTTGGCTGAAGATTCGATACTCTGGGATGTGGGTGCGGGAAGTGGATCGGTTGCGATCGAAGCGGCGAGTATCGCACGACAAGGGCATGCTTACGCAATCGAAATGGATGCCGAGGACTACGGACTGCTGGTTGAGAATACCCAGCGATTTGGAGTACGCAACTTGACGCCAATTCTTGGTCAGGCACCCACTGCTTGGCTCAAGCTTCCCGATCCTGATGCAATTTTTGTTGGCGGAACAGGGCGAAGCGTAACCGAGTTAGTGGAAGCTGCGTGGCCCCGTCTTCGTCCGGGCGGAAGGCTCATCGTTAACCTTGCCAGCATGGAATACCTAGTCGCCCTTCAGAAGCTCTTGAATGAGGTCCTGAACTGCGAGCCACAACTCTGGATGGTTCAAATCTCGCGAGGCAACTATCAACTTGAAAAGCTCCGATTGGAAAGTGCGAATCCAACTTTCGTTGTCAAAGCCACCAAACCGCAGTCGAGCAAAGCCCTTGCGGAGAAGTCCTCGTGATCTTTATCGGACCGACCGAAAAAGGACTTCCGCTAGCGGCGATTTCACCTCAGCCCACAGCGCTAGCCGCGGGTGACGCGCAGAAAAGCATTCCTGCTGATAGAGAATCGAAACCCGAGACTAGCGCCTACGGCTCAGGGACGCACTGTTCTCCCGAAAACCGACTCGACATCATCTTTGTCGGCGCCCACCCGGATGATCTCGAAATCGCATGTGGTGGCACGATTCATTCCTTAGTCAAACAAGGCTATCGTGTCGGGATGGTCGACTTGACGGACGGCGAACCAACCCCGGCTAGCCCCGCTCCAGAAGTCCGATGGGCTGAGGCAAAAGCGGCAGCCGCAGTCTTGGGAGTTGCCTACCGGCGTTTACTGTATCTACCGAACCGTCGACTGATGGATGGTTTCGACGAACGTGTCGCTCTTGCAAAAGAATTCCGTTTTTGGCGACCGTCGATGGTTGTTGGGTTCGGCAACAAAACTCCGATGGCTTCTCCGGACCACTATCAAGCAATGCAGATTACCGACGCTGCAGTGTTCTATTCTCGGCTAACCAAGTGGGACGAGCACTTCGATGGGATACCTCCGCACTCGATTTCCACCCAGCTTTATTTCAAGCTTGCCTTCGAACCCGCGCCACTAGCTGGCTTTGATTCATTGGTGACTGTCGACATCTCGGATTCTCTAGAGGCAAAGTTAGCATCGATTGCGTGCTACAAAACACAATTCCCACCCGCGAAAGCTCACGTGTTCGATCGAGTCCGCGGGCTGGCTATTGCCGCTGGAACTGCGGCGAACGTTCCTGCGGGTGAGGTTTTCGCAACCACTAGACCAGTTGCCGTAAAAGACCTCGTAAAGCACTGCCGCCAATCATCATGATGATTCATCTTGGCATCAAGAGTAGCAAGTGCCATAACGAGTGATTGAGAACCATGTAGTTTCGTGTAGCGAAATTCAATTCGCTTTAAACATCAACCAAATCTGACGCCTTCAGATTTCTTTCGACATCTGCTACGAAGTCAAATCCCCGCATTCAATCTCGATAGGGAAATGGTCTCAAGACAACAGTCAACTCGTTTCAATAACTCTTATCGAGCAATGCTTGGGTAGCTGTAGCTAGCACGATTGTAGTAGGCTACGCTGCCAGTAAGCGTTATCGCTCAACAGATGTTGCTTTCTTGCGTTCCACTAAATTTGAGCCACGTCTGCGGTCAAGTGTTGTCTTGCTGATATCAACCATAACTCCGCCACTGACCACCGCCGCAATGCGGCCGCTGTCGATTTTTCTCCATGCAGCAATCGAAGGCACCCATTGAATGGGAAATGCGACTCGAGGGCGATATTCGTCACTTGATGCGATCGCTAATGGTCTGTTGTTGCGGTCCGGTGTTTCCTCGGTGATAACCTCCAGAGCCACAGCTAAATCAAAAATGTGTCGCAGCCTTCCATAGGCAGAGAACTGCTTTTGTAGGTCAGGAAATGCACGCGTAAAGCTCTCGGCAAACGCATCGGCCGCCAGATCTTTTTCTGCAGAATCATGTCGTGTTCCGCGTTCATCCAGGAATTGCTTCTGGCTGAGCACACGAACTGTTGATGACTGGATTGAAAACACATCGCCTGATTCGTCGACTCCAATCGAAACTGCCGATGGCAACGCAAACCACCAACGCACCATACTATCGCCAGGGACGGTTCCACTTTTTTGACATGCTTGCCAGTAATTCACGACGTCCGAATTCAATGGACCACGAGCCACATCGACCATTCCCATGCCTACACGCTTCATGTGCTCGTCTGCAACCAAGAGTGCCATCGCGGTAGGAGAGTCATTCGACAACCCAAAGAATGTCGCTCGTTGATCACCAAGAGTATCCGAAAGAAATTGAGTCGCTTTCTCAGGTTTCGACTTAAGTTGCTTGATAAAGGCGTTCGTTTTCACGTGTTCGGAAAGCTTCTTAAGCGACTCTGGCACCGGATCAATTGAACATCCAAGAGGCCCCTTCCCATGAAGGATCAATGGTGCTATGCAAAGAAGATCCTCCAATAGAACCGGTGGTAGTCCAGTGCTTCGCGAAACCAAGTTGCCATTTGTGTCCAGCACTAAACCACCAGCAGGACCTCCAAGAAACCACTCCTTTGTCTTTGGATCACGTGCCACATAGTCAATACGCGACAAACCACCTAAGAGCTCAAGCCCTACTGACGATTTTCGATCCCGTCGATTAAGCAATTCGTCGACCTCTCGAATCGAGATCCACCTTAAATCTTCTTCCTGATTCATTCCCATTGCCTCAAGCATAGGAACCGCTGTGAAACTGCCTTCTTTGAGTTGCGGATCTTTGAGCGTTTCCTTCTTTGGCGTCACACGGGCTGAAACGCGTATTGCACCTTGTCCCGAGGGCGCTGAGCTCTTTTCGCGGTGAAGTTTTCCCGTAGGATCAACCCAAACACCGCCGATGAAGGTTTCGATCTTATCTTCCCCCGAGTCCCACTGGCCATCGACAGTAGATCGAATCAATGCAATAAGCTCCGTGAAATCCGCGAGTGACTGCGCTCCTTGGCGACCAAGACTTTCGGAAGCCTTTAGATTTGCATTTCTTGAATCAACTTTGGACGCCTCTGCTGGCAACGAAGAACTTGGCGAAGATATCGACGACTCGTTTTCTGTCTGATCGCTATCCGGTCGCGAAGGTACCGCTGCGTTTTGTTTAAGTGGTTGCGATGTGACTTGTCCTGACGACAGAGATAGCCCAACCGACATCAAGAGTAGCCAAACGGTAAGCTTGATAGCCAAGGACCGAACGCCGCGAGAAACAAGTTTCGCATTACTCATAAATGCATCGTGCATAATTACACCGTCGGAAGAAGAGGAGGTCGCAGCGAAAGCCTACTACCAACATATCAGATGCGCGATAGGTGAGGTGAAAAAGAAGATTTTTTTCTAAGCCATTTTGGTAGCCTGGTCTGCCAACATTGCCATTCGAACAAGATTCGGTTGCGATGCTTTAGTCTTGCCGATTGCCACTACTTTCACGGCCGCGTGTTGCCTCGTCCCCAGTTTGAACCGCCGTTGTCGCTCGTGTATCACTCGTGAAGAGGATTAATGCTTCCTGCGAAAGCGTGCTGCCATTAGTGAATCTTAAGCAGACTGGTTGTAGCCAGTTATGGTACTCAAATCCGAATGCAGTCGAATCGGGGCGGAATCGAGACCGAGCAATGTTGCATTGAGTACAGTCCAACCGCATACGGCTATTTCGATTGAGGCGAAACGCGTTCAGGGAAGACTTGTTGCAAGGAATTCCCCATCAGTGGGAAGCTTCTTCGAAATTGAGGGTTATCGGATGTTCCGGTAACTTCAACCTGCAGCATTGTCGCGCTATCGTTTTGGCTAACAAGAGGTCCTAGCATTGCAGCCAAAGCGCTACGACGCCCAACGTAGGCGTACAAATCGAGCTGCAATTCTTTTCGAAGGTTTGTCCAGCCGGACCCACGAAGACTTAGGACATCTCCATCCAGCGAGATCCGATCGATAGGGACTCGATCACCATCTATACGGAACTCGACATCAGCACTTTCAAAGGCGCCATCGTCCGGAGGTTTAACGCTCAAGACACGAAACAACCTCAACATCATCGGCATTTCAAAGAAGTTTGCATCTCTTAGCCAAGCATTCCCTGAACCTCCAAGTGTGTTGGAATACATTAATGATCCAACCAATTTGCATTGAACCCATAACCGACCTTGCGCTTGTGGATTGGATTCGCCTAAATCCGCGAGTAAGCCTTGCAAGTCAGCATCTTGCAGCACGACTTGTAGCTCCGTTTGCCCTTCGATCAACGGATGAATTCCATGCATATGTACCGTGCCAGAAAGTGACTTGGCATGAAGATCCTCACTTTGGATATCTAGCAACGGAGGTGTTGATGTTCTCCAGAATGCGGAAGTTCCGTTTTCAGCTGACGCCCCTGCCCCTAAACTATTTGCTGCACTATTGGAGGATAGATTGTTCCTTGGAACGCTTTGGCTGCTTCCTAAATTGTTTCGACTTTCGAAACTGTTGACGTTCGAGACGACTGGTAGTTTGAAAGGTACTTCGGCCGATGCAGTGACCACAGCACTATGGCTAACGTAGGTTGAGAGATATTGACTGATCGGTGCAATGGCAACATCTTTCGCCAGCCTACCGAACTTAAGCTTCGAATCGACAATTGCAAAAGGTCCAGTAAGCCTAGTCATCGGGACATTGCGAATGGCAAGCGAATCGATATCCATATATCCCTTTGCTATAGGTCCATCGACTCTATTCTCACCTTGGATTTGGAGCGTTCCACGAATTCCCGAAGCGAGACTCCGCCCAGCCAATTGGCCATCTTCGACTTCGATTTGGAGATCCCACGCTTTGACACTTGGCTCGCCACTTCGCGGGTCAGAAGCTATCAATGTCTGCCCAGTAATTCCCAGCGGCCCTCGGAACTCGGTCGCCGCTAGCGGAACACGTAGATATTCAGGAAGTGAAACCAATAGGTTCTGATCCACAATGATTCGGGTCGTTGGCATCCATGACAATAGCCCTCCCCAAGTTCCATCAGGATGAACACGACACGTTCCCTCCGCACGGACTTGACTACTGTCGTGTGACGCGCCGAATCGACGAATCTCGACGACACCAGGACGATAGCTCAGTTCGCAACTCACATCGTTGAGTAAGTACGGGAGAGATTGCGGTTGCAAAGTGACGCACCGACCAGCTACCGGATCGACCTTACCATCTTCTTGAATGAGAACAGCCAAATCGAGTGGTGAAGTTGCAGAGTGTCGTTCGAGCGTCACAAGAACGCGATCGATCACGCCGCTCGGACGAAGATGGTTCCAAAGATAACGGACCGAGGCAGGCAAGGCGGCATGTAATTCTTCTTCTAATGGCACATTTGCGACATCAAAATCCAATCGCAGCTGACGCAAGTTGCCATCGGTGCAGTCGCATTGTCCTTCGCACTGAATTCTCGCGCTATCGTTACGCCCCCGGATACGCTCGAGCACAATCGACGAATCATTTACATAAACTTTTCCCTGCACATCGAAGATCGGGTATCGGAATTCCGAATAACGAATCGCTCCGTTGTAGAACGACAAATCAACATCTTTGGATAAATGCTCGGGCTTCTCAATCGTTCTCACAAAGCGAGCCTTCTCGACATGCACCGTTCCGGTTGGAGCGAGAGAGCGAACAAATCGCTGCACCGAAGTCTCCGGTTGATCGCGTGGTGTCAGCGCGTTGACTAGTGCTGCGTCGATCGGAACTGGTCCATCACTTTGAACAGAAAAATCAATCGCCCACCGAGGAACTGCCTTTACCAGCTTCAGCGAGCCTCGCACGGTTTCACCGTTCGCTTTTCCAACCAGATTAGGAGCTAACAAAACACCATCGCGATAAGTAAAGTTGCCGCTAATCTGGTTAACTGGATACGGAAACACATCTGCATTAACGGAACCGTTTTTAGCTAAGATATCCAACGTCGGAGTCCATTTCGTTCCGTCATAAGCCAAACCAACGGTCGCATCAACTTCACCCGCGACTTGGAATTTGCGCCACTGATCTTGAAATACAGCGGGTAACGAGCTGTAAAGCCGCTCATCCAAAGGAAGCGATTTCACCACCAACCTTGCAACGAGTGGCGAACCGGTGGCGAAACCATGGAGGTCGGTCTCCAGTTCAAAATTTGCTCTGCCGCTTCGCGCTGAGACCTGACGGATTTGCAGCAAGTTATTCCGACAATAGAGCGCGCCGGTCAAATCTTCTAGCGGGTAAGGGAGTTTGCGATGCTGCAACCGACCGGAAGCAACCGTTGCGTGCACTTCGAATTGCGGCATAGATTCATCCGCTGCTTTTCTTACGGAGAAACTTGCTGTGCCGTGCCCGGTGAATCCATCGACATGTTCAAGAAACGGACGCAGCTCGGCGGGTACACGATCGAGCAGTTGAGACGAAAAGCTGAGTTGCTTAAGACTTCCCCCAAGGGACCATTGTTTCTTGTCGCGAGAGAGACCGAACTTCAATTGCAAGCTGCTGAAGTAACTGCTGCTTACGCTCGCCTGCAACACAACCCCATCGGCTAACTCTACCTTTGTTGATTGGCTTGAAAGAATGCTGCCGAGCGAGTCCGGTTGTTCTGTAAGCGCGTATTGTTTGTCTTTTGCAGTTTCATCGATGGAACGCATCGAGATGCTCAAATCGTGGAAGATCGTCTCCTTCGATGGATCGCTTTTGGTTTGCCCCAGTCGGATCATACCGCGTCTGATCTCCACTGGCGGTATGTTCGCTGGAAGCGGCTCTCGCGAAGTCAATGTTTGGACTGACCATTGGCCGTCTTCCATTGGCCAGACGGACAGCTCGATTGCATCCAAGAAGATGCTCTCAACCGGGATATCGCCTTGAGCCAATCCAACGAGTTCCATTGGGCCTCGAAGGATCATTCGAGGTATCCGTGCAACGACTCGTGGTCCATCGGGCGTCGGGATTGCAATCCGCAGTCCCTCTAAAACCAGCCCGCGCCCAGATTCCAAGTGTGCCGAATCAATTCGAACAAGATGATTCGGCAGCTTCTTTGCAAGTATGATTGCGACGCGAGATCGAATGGTATCGTTGACTCGCGAATACAAGTAGTGATAACCAGCTAACGCGGCAATCGCTATCATGAGAAACCAAACGAAACGAATCTCCCAAACGCGATCACGCTTCCCAACCAGATCGGCTTGGCTTGCTATCGAGTCTTTCTTTTCATTTCGATTTGGTTCAGCATCCATGCTGCGCCGATTCCCGAGACAATCGTAAGGACCAAAATCGCGGGCTGACGATACCGGACCGAACCGACGAAGATGGTATGGAGGACTGCGAAATACAAAACTGGAGAAGCATAGATCATCGCTGGATATCGAAGACCGGGAGAAATCGTCATGAATCCAACGATCGCAAGTCCAACAATAACCAAGTAACCTACAGCCTCAACGATGCGAACCGAAAGACCGCCAATCTCCTTGGCGGTTGGCCAAGGGGTCCACATCTTCGCGAACTTTATCAAAGCTAGTCTCGCAGTGGCATAGGGATTTTCACCTGCCCAAGAAATTGCTTTGGAAAAAAGAGCTTGATTGAGCCTAATCTCAAAAGGGACCAGCCGCTCAGAAGTGAATGCTTGCAAACCGGAACCATCGCCGTTCTTTTCTTTCCAGAGCCGGTCAAACTCGCGAAGCTCCTGCTCGGTCTCCAACGTGAATCGCATCCCTTCGTCACTCGCACCCGATGCACCGTCATGCAGCCCATCGTAGAGACTTGCTCCTACTTGCAATGTGGTGGGGACAAACGACTCAAAGACTACGTAGTTCCGAATCCACCACGGAGACATCATCGCCGCCATCGCGAAACCAAACAAAAACAAGGACATCAGGACTTTCGAAAGCGGAATCGAAGCATTGAGCGTTTCGTCGGAGGAAACTCCAGAAACAGGACGAATATCTGAAAAAAACCGTGGCCACCGCCAGCGAAAAAGGGAAATAACGGCCAGCAAGCCTGGCCACAGCAGCCAACTCGGACGGCAAAGGCACGCAGCCCCAGTCGCAACCCCAGCTAGAACTTGCCATCGAACGGACGACTTCGCAGCAGGATGAGAAGCCTTATTCCAAGCCAACAGCGAAAGCACCATGAATGGACAAAATATCGCCTCACTGAGAATGAAAATGCTCATCCCAATCGCACCAAGATAAAGCGATGCGAGAACGCCACAGGCCAAAGTAGCACGGGAAACGAATGGTTGGCCCATCTTGGTTAAGCTGACAAGTTGATAGGTTGCAACCATCAACAAAGCGATAGTCACCACGCCTAACAAGCAGCCAACTATCCGCGAAGCTAAGACAACTCCTTGATCTCCGAGACCACCAAATAGCGAGATCGTCGCAGCAAGTACCAGCGGGTATCCGGGTGCACGAAAGGCGCGGCTATCGATCCCACCGTACTCGTAAGGCAAACCTTGGGAGATTTTTTCAGCTAGAACCCAATAGGTTTCACTATCTCCAAATCGAAATCGTTCTCCGCTTGGGCTGAGAAGCGACTGCCAATAGACAGCGGCCCCAATGCGAATTACGAGTGCACCAATGAGAATCGCCGACGCCCAATAAATCAGGCGTCGGCGATCTTTTAAACAATCCATGTCAGATTAAGTTCGCTGAGAAGTGAGCCTATTGAATAGGGCTGACTACTACTGGTGCGTTGTTATTGGTGTCGCTGCCACTCTCGGAAATTCCCCAAGCGATCAAACCAGCTGCTGCGAGACCTCCGATCAATCCGCCGTAGCCACCGCCACCGCCGCCACCGCCGTATACTCCGCCGCCACCGCCACCAGGGAATCCAACACCGGCGGCCATCATCGGCTGACCATCAACGATCACTTCTTCACCAGGAACAACTTCTTCAACAGACGATGGAGGAGCACTTCCCATGAAGTCGGCGCCATCAGCAAGTTCCACGTTCAGCCCTGAAGCAGGGCTATCTTGTGCAAAAGCAACAAATCGGCTTCCGTCCGCATTAACTGATTTCGCGACAGTGCTATCGTTCACAACGCAGAAGGAAACTGCCGCAATGCCTTGTCGACCCGCTGCCAAGAATCCGTAGCATCCAGGCTGCACACCTGTGAAAGTGAAAGTACCGTCGTTCGATACAGGAACGCTTTCGATGGTCTTGCCTTCTTTCAGCAAGAATGCTCGCATGCCTGCAAGGTTTACTGTTCCTGGAGCAACTGCGATCTTCGATACTTGTCCTTGGACAGTTCCATCTTTGCCTGCGGCAACTCTGTGCGACGACGCAAAGACTCGCTTGCCCGCAATTGGGTCACGAAGAATGAGATCAGTACGAGTTTCCGATGGGGACGGAATCATTTCGCGTTGAATGATTTCAGCCAAGGTCAACGACTTAGGCCTAACAACCCGCACTTCGATATCGTTTGGAAGGTGTTGTCCAAGATCATTCGCGACAACAGCAACACCGAATGTTGCGAAGGAATTGTCTGCTTCAACGATCAGCGAGTAAACACCGGCGGGAACGTTTGAAAAACTGAAGTTCCCATCAACGTTCGTATCGACTGTCATAGCCGATTTGCCTTGCTGAGCCATCGTCACGCGTGCACCGGAAACCGATAGCGAGTCTTGACCAACCAAGGAAACAACCGATCCTCGTAGAACACCTTGCTCGTCTGTTCGAACCCACTGGTGCGAAAAGAGGGAATTGAGGTAGGAAGGCGAGGGCAACCGCTGAGTTACGGCTTTCGTCTCAGCTACCTTATCTGGAGCAAGCTCGAGAACTTCTGGGCTCTTCTCTGGTTGGACAGCGACTTCTGGTGCAGCCTTGACTGCTGGGTCGGCTGCGACCGCAGGTGCTTCACCAAAAATGTCAAAATCTTGGGCCAATGCGACATTACTCAATGACGCAAATCCGATTGCCAGAGCAACAAACAGTGAGAATCGTTTTTTCATCTTAAATCCCAAATGGTTCGGTATTACGAAGGAACAACGCCATATTACTTCGGCACCGGTACGAAAACAGTGGCTACGCGCGTAGTAACTAACTCCCCCTACTTTAGTATCCCAGAATGTCGGTAACAACCGTTATTGCCGTTTTTATCAAAAAAGATCCTATAAATCGTAGCGACGCACCACAATCTTCCTGATCGCCATCCGTTTGTGCACCCTAGCGGGATTGAAACAGAATTTATGGGTAATTCTTCTTCGGGCGATTTCCTAAAGCCGCATCACGGTCCTAACCGCTCGTAACCGACCGACCATTCTTCACCCAGTCTTGAAGTCAAAAAGCATGAAAAAGCCTGGAATTTCGTGGAGATATCGCTCGTGACAACGATGGTTCAGGTGCAGGATTTGACAAAAACCTACCCAGATCTCTCGGAGGGGACGCGGGTCGCCGTAGATCGAATCTCGTTTTCCGTCCAAGCCGGGGAGATTTTTGGGGTCCTGGGGCCTAATGGAGCTGGAAAAACCACCACGCTCCGAATGCTGAGCACGATTCTTCGGCCGACCAGTGGCCAAATCATCATTAACCAAGCCAGCATCGACACAGAAGCTCATTTAATCCGCAAGAGCATCGGCTTCGTCTCCAACAATACGGCTCTGTATGATCGAATGAGCGCCCGCGAGTTGGTCGAATACTTTGGCCGCATGCATGACATGGAGCGAGACGAACTGCGTGAAAAAATTGAGGTCCTCTTCAAAAAGCTTTGCATGGAAGACATCGGGAATGTTCCTTGCGGCCAAATGTCGACCGGAATGAAGCAGAAGGTATCGATCGCTCGGGCTTTGATTCACGACCCGCCAGTCCTGATTTTCGATGAAGCTTCCGTCGGCTTGGATGTCATTGTCGCAAGAGCGTTGCTTTACACAATTGCTGGCCTGAGGGATGAAGGTAAATGCATCATCTTTTCAACTCACATCATGCGAGAAGTTGAAAAGCTTTGCGACCGAGTTGCAATGATGCATCGAGGACGCATCCTGGACATTGGTACTCTCGAAGAGCTAGCAGACAAGCACGAACAAAATGACTTCGAGGATCTCTTCTTCTCACTGTTGACGAGACACGATCAAGTTACTGACCAAGTCGATATGCAGCCACTCAAACCGACGACTATCTCACGACGTCCATCCGCAGGAGCGGCATCGGTATGAACATGAAGTGGTCCCGAGTCTGGTTGATATACGCTCGCGAGATGCGCGATCAAATTCGTGATCGCCGAACCATGTTTACGATCTTCGTGCTGCCGCTGCTACTGTATCCCTTTATGGGGATGTTGATGTTGCAAGTTGCGCAGTTCAATTCAGAACATCCGGTTGGTGTAACGTGGATCGGTGAGGAAAATTGGCCTCAAGAAAATCCACTGATTGTAGACAGCGACGCCAATCGAAGAACCAACGAACTCATTCGCTGGAACTACCTCGCAACATCCGAACTGAAAAGCGATGCCCAAGCCGAAGCAGAAGCCCTCGTGCGTGAAGGTCGCGCGGACCTGGTTCTCATAACGAAACCGGGCTTTCGCGAATGGCTTTCGCAGTCCAAGCTAGGCGTTAGCAAGGAGACCTCGCCAGCAACTGAGATCACCACAAGCGCGACCGCAAGTTCGACTGCCTCACAAACACAATCAGAGTCAGGCTCAGTCACAGAGTCCGCCACTGACGTCGCTTCTTCGAAATCGCCAATCCTAGCAACCCAATCTGGTGGGCCTCCGCCATTGTTGACTGTTGTTAATCAAGCTTCGGACGGCTCGATCGTCGCCCTGAAGCGAGTCGGCAACCTGCTTGAAAGTTGGCGTTCTGCCTGGCTCCGCGAGCAACTGGCTGAAGCAAACTTAAATCCATCGATCGTGGACGTGATCAACGTCGAGCGTATCGACATTGCTCCTCCTGAAACCAAACAGGCCTTGGTCTGGTCGAAGATACTCCCACTAGTCATGTTAGTTTGGGCTTTAACAGGCGCATTCTACCCGGCGATCGACCTTTGTGCCGGAGAGAAGGAACGAGGCACGTTGGAAACGCTGCTTTGTAGTCCGGCTTCGCGAACGGAAATTGTTTGGGGCAAGCTATTAACAGTAATCTGCTTTAGCATTTCAACGGCGGTGCTGAACCTATTCAGCATGCAGTTCACGTCGACTTTTGTGATTAATCAATTCGCTTCCGCAGGTGCCACGGATGTCGTTCAAGCACTTGGGCCTCTTCCGTTCAGTTCATTGACTTGGCTGATTGTAATCTTGCTCCCGATCTCCGCGATGTTCAGCGCCCTTGCCCTGGCGGTGGCCGCTCTGGCTCGTAGCAGTAAGGAAGCCCAGTATTATTTGATGCCGCTGCTGCTGGGTGGTCTTCCTTTGGTAATGCTCCCTATGCTTCCCGGCGTTTCGCTAGGGACCGGAACCGCAACCATTCCGGTCACCGGTGCTGTACTTCTATCGCGAGCTTTGATTGAAGGTCACTACACGGAAGCGTTCCTGTTTGCACCGATCGTGATCGGAGTTACTGTAACGTGCTGCCTGCTTGCCATACGATGGGCCGTTCGGCAATTCGAGAACGAGTCGGTGTTGTTCCGCGAAAGCGAACGCTTTGAGTTTCGAGCTTGGCTTCAGAATCTTATTCAACACCGAACTCCCACGGCAACAGCCAACGAAGCAATGCTTTGCGGCGCGATTATCCTGGTTGCACTTTTCTTTGGACGTATGTCGCTTGCCTCGAACGAGCTCAGCTGGTCTTCGATGACTCAATCGACCATCGTGATTCAAATCGGGATGATTTTAGCACCTTGCTTAGTGATGGCGACCATGCTCACGTCGTCGATTTGGAAAGCACTTCGACTCGGCCGTCCAAGACTGGCGGATATGTTGTTTTGTCTTGGACTTGGTATCTCACTTCACCCAGCGTACATGCTTTTGTCTTCGGCGATACAAACTGAGTTCCAGTTGGGCGCTGACACAAAAGAAGTCTTGGGCTACATCGACGCAATGATTAGCGCAGCCCCACTTTGGTCCGTTCTATTAACCCTTGCGGTGATTCCAGCGATCTGTGAAGAGCTTGCGTTCCGCGGGTTTATCTTTGCTGGACTCAGCCAAGAGCAAGGAACCCTTCGAGCAATCATTGTTTCCGCGCTATTCTTCGGACTCTCGCATGGTGTGCTGCAACAAACGATCGGAGCGACCATCATGGGTTTGATCCTGGGCGTTGTCGCGTGGCGCACCGGAGGAGTTCTCGGCTGTATCGTCCTTCACATGACCCACAACACATTGACGATGGTAGTGGCGCGTGCCGGCAAGCAGGCAGATCTGATCCCACGTGGCCTGGACTGGGCGTTCGAGCGCACCTTGGAAGGCGGGCTCGCTTACACCAATACTTGGACAATCCTCAGTGTCGTGATCGCATCGTTGATACTAGCAGCACTCGTATTCAACAAGCAGTCTTCGGTTAGCTGCTTTTGGGCAAAAGATCGCGTCGTCTCACCTGAGTCTTAACGCTTTCCAGAATTATGATTCGGTGCACGAACGCCAATTAACTCGGGAGCACCGGAATCGATGGGGCCTCCGAAGTCATCATAACGCTCCGAAACTTCAGAAGTCTTATGACATCTGCTGCCGCTAGCCGCCATTCACTGTCAACTAGCCCCTAAACCGCTATACATCTCCGATCGGTTTCTGCCACGACTCGCTCGGTGTCGCGTTTTCGCCATGCTGGGCGTTGTACCGAACCATTTCCAAGTAGCCTTCTAAAATCAAATGAGCTGCAACTCGGTCGATCGTTTTCTTCTTTTTGTTTCGACTGAGTTCCGCAGGCGCTAGAATGCGATTGGCCAGTGCACTTGTGAAACGCTCGTCAAAGAATCTGACAGGGACACTGGTATAGTGGAACAACCACTGCGCGAAGTCTCGCACTTCGACGGACTTTTGACTTTCCTGTCCATCGCAATGAAGCGGTAATCCAAGCACCCAACCAGCCACATTCTCCCGCTCGCAAAGCTTCTGAAAGTAATCACGATCTTGTGGTTCGGTTTTGCGATTGTATGTATCTAAAGGTCCTGCCCAAGTCCTACTGGGATCGCAAATCGCAATGCCAATTCGCACCGTACCGTAGTCTACCCCGGCAAGACGGCCTGTCTCAGGCCAATCGCCGTACACCATCGTTGGCTTAATC
Source organism: Planctomycetaceae bacterium (assembly GCA_027487375.1). Taxonomy (GTDB): domain Bacteria; phylum Planctomycetota; class Planctomycetia; order Pirellulales; family Pirellulaceae; genus JAIYDQ01. The sequence goes on along the minus strand of JAIYDQ010000009.1, from coordinate 7,225 downwards.
TTTGAAGAGGCCTGCGTTGGTTGCGTCGAACCGGGCTCTGAGCTTTTATTTACTGTGTTTTCGGAAGTGTTATCCAAAGTCTTGGGGCGATTTTTTCAAGTGGACAAAAAACTAGCAACGATCCCAAGTGAAACCCGTTCGGTAGGGTTCACGGACACCTTAAAAATTTTAGCACAAAAGAGCAGGAAGTAATGCCGGTGAAGGGCAGCACGATTCCTATTCGGTTATTACTTGTCAACTAAGAGAAGGAGACTACTCCACAACGACAAGTTGCCAGTTGGCTTGGACTTTGTAAGGAATATTAAGCAGAGTGTCTTATCAATTGTCCTTTGCGGAGTTCGCTCCAGGGCTTTTCAATTTCAATTCATTGAGAAGTTTGGAGGATAGTCTTTACCATTACTACCGTCAGACTTCTTGTCCCAGATCGACATCGCGGCAGGGTCCCCTGATAGTGGTTCTCCCGTCTTCTTCACAAGCCACCGCTCGATCATGGCGATACGATTGACGGGACATGTCTCGGCAAGAAGCGCCAATTGTGTATCGACCTCAAGTGGTAGCATACTAGCCAGGACGTAGGAAAATGAACCTATAGAATCGATTGTCGGCGTGTGATGTTGGAGTAGCGTCGCAAGCGGTACCGCAGAAAAATGCTTTGCGATGCAAAGGAATATTGCAGCCAGCGAAACCGAAAGTGCTTTAGGAATTGCGTCCAAATTTTGGCTCGGGAGCAAGCAATCAATCACCTCAATCTCTGCGCGACGGAACATTTCGGTGCTTTCAATTTCCTCCGTTATCATCCCGCGAGCGTAACCTTGAATAAGAATATTGTGCCGTCCGTCCTCGGTAGGCTGATGACGAATAATCTTACCAACGCAGACCAGCGGGTGCAGAGCTGGAGATTCCAAATAAGATGTCTCCCAGCCTGGGCTGAGAGTCGCCATAGTGATCAATTTGTCTGACTCCAGGGCTTCCTGCAGCATGTCGCAATACCTGGGCTCAAAAATGTGTAGCCCCCGAATCACGTGCGGATACAACACGAAATTCGGCAAAGGAAAAAGCCTGCCCCTCATAGTTCGAGCGGGCTCGCTTCCGCCTGGTTTACCACTTGGGATTTCCCCTGCCATCAAAAAACTCAAAAAATAGAGAAAAAAGAGTGAATTGACCTGGGCCTCAAAGCGCGCAGCCATGCTGAAAACCATGAAACCAGATCATTCAAGTGATCCGTACAAGAACATTCTCCATCCCAATCAAGCCCTACCCCTGTTCAACAGGGGGGAGGATATCGGTTATGATTCAACTCGAAAAGACGTTCAACGCACATAATGTGTGAAATCTTTCTTTGCGATATCTCATTCAAGCCTCCCTTGAAGCCACTTCCCTTCACTCGTCAATCAACGAATCATGATTCTTTCAGGACAAGAGATTCACCGGCGAATAGGAACCGATATCGTTGTCGATCCGTTCGACGAAAAGCGACTTAACTCCAATAGCTATGACCTTAGCTTACATGACGAATTGCTCGTCTATGAGGAAGTAGTCTTGGATGTGAAGCAGCCCAACCGGTATCGAAGACTCCAGATTCCGCAGGAAGGCTTGATTCTCTCACCGAACCAGCTTTATCTGGGTCGAACTCAAGAGTACACCGAAACTCACGAGCTTGTTCCGATGATTGAAGGGCGTAGTTCGCTCGCAAGGCTTGGGCTGTTCGTGCACGTGTCGAGCGGGTTCGGCGAAGTGGGCTTTTGCGGATTTTGGACTCTCGAAATCTTCTCGGTCCAACCGATTCGAATCTATCCAGGCATTCGAATTTGCCAAATTTACTACCACCAAGTCACCGGCGACGTTTCCGAGTACTCGAGCAACAAGTACCAGAACAACCGCGACATCCAGCCGAGTCTGATGTACAAGGAGTTCACACAAAAAGACGAGCCCCAACAACTGCGACTCGATTTTTCATCCTAGTAGCTGAATTCGTAAGGATTCAGAAGTCGAAGAGAATACCAATCCAAGTTGGTGTCTTCAGATGTCTTACGACATCTGCTACTGGGACGGCCCCCAGTTGTTAAGTCTATCCAGGCCCCCGAAGTACTCTATCGCGATTTCTTGGATGCGTAGATGCGACTGATGAGCTCTTCGTAACCGGCGACCATCGATTGCAAGGAACCATGTTTTTGAACTCGTTGGCGGCCTTTTTCTCCGATGGTGGCGTGCTTCTTTGAATCCAAGATGAGCTCCTGAATTCGCTCAGCCATCGATTGCGCATCGCCTGGGTCTACGCAATATCCCGTTTCGCCATCGATAACGGTCTCAGCGATCGAACCAACGCGAGTGCTGACCACTGGAACTTCAGTCGAGAGTGCTTCGAGAATCGAGACTGGATTCGCTTCATTGTGGCTCGTCAATGCAAAAACATCGATTGCGGATAGAAGCCGGTGAGTATCACTTCGATTGCCGAGCATTTGAACTTGATATTGAAGCGAATGCTTTTCGATGGCCGCTTCAATCTTCGCGCGTTCAGGGCCTTCTCCGATGATTAAGAACTGGCTATCGCGAACAACACGTTGCACCCGAGCTGCAACTTCGACAAACATTTCATGATTCTTCTCTGGTCGCAACGCGGCAACAATTCCTATCACGGGTGCGGTGGCCGGTAGATTTAATTCGCGACGTACGCGCGACCGTACCTCGAGGTCGGGACGAAATCTTTCCGTATTAATCCCATTCGGAATTACGGCAACTTTCGATTCCGGAAAGCGTTCGAAATCTACTAAGAATTTCCCATGTGATTGCGCGACCGCAATGAAAGCATCCGTGATCTTTGTCAATAATCGATTGGCTTTGCCGACTCCGTCTGGCCATCCAGTTGAATGGAGTGCAGAGCAAATAACAGGCACACGAGCGATTTTCGCGGCTATCCGGCCCCAAAACATTTTGTCACCCGCACCGACAGTCACGACCGCTTCGATCTGCTCGCGAACAAAATGCCGACGCAACCGTTCAACAACACGCACATCCCATTTTGAGGCGATAAACCTCGATGCGACAGGGAAATCAGCTGCAATTTCTTCGCCAAGCGGTCCACGCTCTTTCAAGCAAACAATCTGCGGTTTTATTATCTCGGAGTTGAATCCGCGGACCAAGTTGACCAAAAGCGTTTCAGCGCCCCCCACTGGCATGCTCGTTAGCAAGAACGCAGTTCGAATCGGTTTCGTCTTCTTCGCGTGAATCTGACTTGCCTCGATCGATGAAGATGATCGGTCGAGCAACTCACAGTCTGATTCGCAAGTCGTATCGGCTCGAACTGGATCTTGGTCGAGGGTTAAATTCATATCGAGCCTATCGAAGACATTGAAACAGGAGTCGTCTCGGAGCGCAGAGGTACGGATACGGTTGGCTCATCATTACTGAAAGACTCAGCGTCACTGCTCAAGGATTCTCTTATGTTCTGCGTCGGCATTTCGTACTGCAACGGACACTTCCTAGCAACTTTCCTCGGATCCATCGTCAACCAGTTGTGGAGTGAAGCAGTTCCGCATTCGCCATGAAAGCGACTGATGTGAAACGAATCGCCGCCAGGAAAATTCAATCCGCCATAAGCAGAAACAAAGGCTCGATAGCCAGACTCGAACACCATATCGATCGATGCTTGAGAAATATTTTGTGGCAGGCCATATGGGAATGCAAAGTATGAGATTTCCTGACCAGTCCAGTCTTGAAGCTTTTTACGCGAATCCGATATCTCGGTGCGAAGACGATCACGAGTCCATGGCTTACCCAAATCAACGTGTGTAGCTGTATGACCACCGATTTGAACACCGTGGTTGGCCATCCATCGAATTTCGGAAATCGAATTGACGCAAAGAGGTTCTTTACGTGCAACGTCATGTTCAAAGAATTTCTGGTTCTCGACGTGATCGGTTGTGACGAAGTAGGTGCAGGGAATTCTTCGGCGAATCAACTCGGGAATTGCACGATCGAGATTCTCCGCGTAGCCATCATCAAAGGTGATTGCGACTGTAAGTTTGTCTCGACTTCCTTCCTTTTGCGTGCGAATCGTATCATCCAACGAGGCAAAGGTCGCCAAATCGGCAATCAAGTCGAGATGCTTAACGAAGTTTTCGTTTCCAATCGACCAAGGATTCTGGACGGTATCCGCCACGCGATGGTAGAAGACAACGCTAGCTGGCCAAGTTTTCGACTCCGAAAATTGCTGCACAATCTCCCGACGTGTTGACGAGGTCAACCATTCGTAGGTGTTCAGCAAATTATCTCGCAGCGCAGGCATTGTGATTTCAGGCATGAAAAGGAAGGCAATCTTTAGAAAAGTGCCTTTCATTTTTGTTTGTGGCAAACTTCACAACGCTCTGAAACTCGCTATTTGTTCCTTTCACGGAGGTTGTAACGATTATCAGGAATCAAACGACTAGAGAAAACCGAGGACCGCTTACTCGAACGCGACGTCGGCTACGGTTCGTGTCGTACATTATTACACGGAGAAAATGTAATGCTGTTTGTCGGTTGCTTAATGGCTCTTGCCGCTGGGGTTTGGTTCGTTCTAGCGCTGCGCTATAACGACATGGTTGTCGGCTCGGCCATTTTCTTAACCGTCACAAGCACGTTCACTTCCGACTTCTTTGCAGTGCAGACCGGAAGCGTGACATTGACTCTCGATCGCGTTTGGATCGTTTGCTTGATGCTCCAGTTGGTTTACAACATCAAGTTCGGTCGATTCGTTTCTCGGCCTTTACAAACCTCCGACATCTGCCTTGCTGCTTTTCTTGGTTGGCTAATTATTCGAACTCTCATGGAACCCTTGGGAGAGCAAGTAAAAGGTCAACCGTCGACCGTTATGCACTTGCTGAACGGATACTTGATTCCAGCGCTACTTTACTGGTTGATTCGATTTAGCCGCGTCGACGAAAAATCAATCAAGCCAGCAGTTGTGATCTTGCTAATATTCGGAGTCTATCTTGGAGTCACGGCGGTCCTAGAAATTGCCAAAATGTGGTCGCTTGTATTTCCCAAACACATCGGAGATCCAACGATCGGCATCCACTTTGGTCGTGCTCGTGGTCCGATGATTCAATCGGTGCGGCTTGGCATCTGCCTCAATCTTTGCTTGGCAGTACTTTGGACATGTGTATGGTGGTTAAATCCGAAATCCAAATGGGCTTGGGGAGCGGTAATTGCGATCTCGCCAATTTTGCTTTTGGGTATTCTGCTAACTTACACGCGAAGCATTTGGATGGGCGCAGGTGCGATCATCATCATCTCGATGCTGACACTTTTGCAGGGAAAAGTAAGGGCCATGGCTCTCGGCGGGCTTTTCGTTTCGACCGTCGTCGCAGGTTTAATCGTTGGACCGAGCCTTGTCGCTTTCAAGCGAGAGTACTCGGAGGCCGAGACTCGCGAAAGTACTTACATGCGAGCGGCATTTGCTTACGTCTCCTGGCAGATGTTTTTTGACAGGCCCATTATCGGATTCGGATTCAATCAGTTCCAAGTCTACAATCGTCCATACTTGGATGACCGAACAACCAATATTCGTCTCGAATCGATTCGCGGATATGTCCACCATAACTCGTACGCGAGCATCTTGGTCGACCTTGGCTTGATCGGAGGAGTACTCTATTCGATGGTCGTAATCGCTTTTGGGCGGACTACCTTCGAGTTATGGCGGAATCAGGCCGCGCCTCGGTGGGCTCGAGCGACTGCTTCGTTAACTTTCTCGATCGCTGCAGTCCATGCAATTCAAATGGCTTTTCACGAGGTCTCGTTTTCCACTATCGAGTACAGCGTCGTAGCCATCGCGTTGGGGCTTTGCCAAGCCTGTCGCGATGACTTTCAAGGAGCTTCCCTTAGCGTTGCGAAAGCTCGTGTACCATATCGACCAATGCAATCACATTATCAACCGGGGTATGAGGCAAGATCCCATGCCCAAGGTTAAAGATGTGGCCAGGGCGACCGTCGGCTTCGTCGAGCACCCTTTGGACTTGTTTACGGATAGCTTTTAGATCCGAAAACAAAATGGTTGGATCTAAGTTTCCTTGGACGGCCCGATCGGCTCCAGCCATATCCCACCCGGTATCCAACGGCACGCGCCAATCGAGTCCTACAACCGTTCTGGAGTCGCCACGAAGCATCGAAGTTAGCATCGGGTTTCCTGTTGCGAAATTTACCACCGGAACACCAGGGATGATCGCATCCAGGATCTGCAACATGTACGGCCGAACGTAAGTCCGATAGTCTGACTGTGAAAGGCAACCTGCCCAGGAATCAAAAATCTGAACGCAATTTGCACCAGCAAGAATCTGGGAGTTCAAATACAACGCAATCGATCTCGAAAGCTTTTGCATCAAGACATCCCAAGCATCGGGAGAACTGTACATAAGCGTCTTTGTATGCAAGTAGTTTTTACTACCTCCACCTTCGATCATGTAACTTGCAAGCGTGAATGGTGCACCTGAAAAACCAATAACCGGGATATGTGGCTTTATCGCGGCGCGAGTGTGACGCACGGTGTCGGCAACAAATTGCAAAGGTTCCATGGACTCAAGTTCACGGACTCGATCAACATCATTGGGCTCACGAAGCGGATTGTGAATGACAGGCCCGTCTCCTTGTGCAAACTCCAAGTCCATTCCCATCGGCTCGAGAATCGGTAGCAAGTCCGAGAAGATGATCGCCGCATCGACTCCAAGCTTCTCGACCGCTGTAACCATGACTTCCGCACAGAGTTGCGAGTTCTTACACAATTCCAAAAACCCAACCTTGGCTCGTACTTCACGATATTCGGCCATGTAGCGTCCCGCTTGTCGCATCAACCAAACCGGAGTAACTGGACTGCTTTGCCGACGCGCTGCGAGCATGAATGGGCTGTTATCGACGCTGGCGGACGTGTCTTGAGAAGTACTTGGCATGGCGGGATTTGTTTTAATTATCGAAGGGCCTGGGTTAGAAACATGAACTTGCGAGAACTCGGACTGCGTTATTGGTCGAAGGCGTTTGGCAGCAAGGACACGAGCCGTTCTCGATGCCGCTTCCGATACCAGGTGCCCCATCTTCGGATGTTCTGGTTCGAAGTCTACCGCAATCTCTAGATGCTGGCACATCTCAGATGTAGTCGGCCCTATCGATACGACAACCATAGTATTAAGTGCTTTTCGGAGCGAATCTTCGACTCCCATCTCCCGTGCCATGCGGATCATGTTTACGACTTGATGAG
>JAIYDQ010000145.1 GCA_027487375.1 Planctomycetaceae bacterium | reverse complement strand
CTCGCAGCGATCCTATCAACCGCTCCAGCCTTGATTCAGCTGGACCCTCTATCGGTCCTCCCCAACCTAACCGACGACGAGGAAGAAGAACCCGAAGCAGACTCAGCTGGAAAACTGTTTGATAAGAAGTAAGAAGAAAGTGGCTAGTTACTAGTGGCTAGTTACTAGTGGCTAGGGGCTAGAGGGGAGGGTTGCGGGGCTGGAATTTTGGGGGTGGAGGAGGAGACAAGCCTGCTACGATGCAGATTGCTGGCCAACTCGATTTTGCGCGGACAGTTGGCAAGAATATTCGGTAAACCGAAGATTCTGAACAAAAAACCACCCTTTCAGGTGGTTTTGTATCCCTCCGAAGATTCATCCAATCCGGGAAAAGCCGCCTGTCGCGTCAACCATATGGGGGGGTGGTGTCGTTTTTTAGAAAAACCGTTTGATCGCGGGAGGGAGTTGAACAACACTTGTATCAGGCAGGGACGACCGACACCTCTTGCGGTGGCTGATGCTTCAGCACCGGAGAGTGGTGACCTACCGAGGGATCGATACAGCATGACTTTTTTGAGAAGCCGTTTCTCGTCTGTTAGATCCTCACAATGTGTACTGTTGAAACTTCCTATAATCGTGTTCGTAGTGAGCTGGCCGAGCTTGGTCTGATCGCTGATGGACTTTACTTGGATTGCATCGAGCTTTGTATCTCGGATTATCCATGCCAAGGTGAGCTTGGATATTTGTTTGAGCATGTTGGCGGATGGGCTCGGTTAGGTTTCAAGCCGGGCGTGATTTACTTGCCAAGTGACCTTTCGGCTCACTCGCGACAAGCGGGGCACACTGTCTTGGACACAATCCGTCACGAATACGCACATGCGTGGTGGTATGTTGACCCACGATTCTTCCGCGATGATTGGTTTGTGAATACATTCGGAGCGCCTTACAGTAACGGCAATCCAAAACCGTTTCAGCAGTGGCAAAGGAGCGTTGTCCAGTCACGCAAGTATTGCAAAGCGGTATCACGATGTCGCACTGAATCCGGCATTCACCGCGTTTGGGATAAGTGTCTCCACGAGCAGTTTATCTCCGAGTATGCTGCGACAAGCGCGGCCGAAGACTTCGCGGAAACATTTATGTTCTATCTGAAGTATCGAAAATCGCTCGACCGATTTCAATCTCGACCTACCGTGTATCGCAAGATCAAGGCCGTTGAAAAAGCGGTTCAAAGGGCCGCCAAGCAACTTGGCTCGGGCCATCAAAAGCACTGGCGAATTGCTTCCGCGTGAAAAAACTCAGTCGCTAGTGGCTAGTTTTTCTAGCCTGAGTTTTGTGATTTTGAGCTGTTCGGCTGCCGCGTTTTCGATCTCTTGCTCCCTAGTGTTTCCGATTCGTGCCAGGAGCGCGTTGAGCATTTGGTCGGCTGATTTACCGGTTGCAAAAATGATAAAGATGAATCCGAATCGCTTTAAATAGAGTTGGTTCGCGAGAGCCAATTGCTCAATCGTCTCATTCGAAGCAGATGCGACCTGCGACTGTTCTGACGAGGCGATCGCTTGCGTGTTGGCGTATTTGGCTTGGAGTGTTTTGACGTCTCCGATTTGCGGATGAGCGGCAAAAGCCTGAAGGAAGTCGGCTGCTTCCAAGCTTTCCCAGATCTCGGCGGCTTGAGCGAGCACATGATTGGAGTCGATGAAAGGTCGGCTCGCGGTCATGCCTGCGACCCATTTCTCGGAGGCACAGCACTGCTGGAGCGTAACTGCAATCTGAGAATGGCTTTGGTTATTTAGGAAATCGTGAAGCATGATTTTTAGAGCCGCACAGGTTTTGTTTGCGAGTGAAAAATTTCTTCCAATACAGTGTCCGCTGATACCGATGAGCAAGGTACCGCGTTGATGATGGCCGGTGCATTGGGACGTAGGAAGCCGAACGATCGCTCCAATCCCAAGAATTCTGCGGCATCTGCGGTAATCATTCTCAATATCTGCTCAGGGCGAATCGACGTGAACTCTTGCGCGACCTTTCGTGCCTCATCCCAGATACTCAAGTCAGGATTGGAGGCCCGAGAGTCTGTTCCTAAAAGTACACGAACACCTTGCTCGAGCATCCTTTCCAACGGATACGCGGCATGGCGGAAATGTTGATGGGTTCTCGGGCAAAACACGACAACCGCAGTCTTTCGATGCCTTGCCAAAGTTTGTATCGAGTCGTGGTCTAAGTAGTTTCCATGAATGAGAAGAGTCTTGGGAGCTTGCACGATCGTATCTACGTAGCCATGTAGTGGCAATCGATCAGCAGTTGAATTGCCGACCGGCCCGACCATCATTTCAAGCATCTCCTGCAAAGGACCACTTCCATTTTCGATCCACTCGATCTCCTCTCGAGTTTCCGCGAGGTGCATCATGATTGGCAGGTGAAAACGCCGGCAGCGTTCTACGGTTTGTCGAACAAGTCGCCCAGTGGTGGTGTAGGGAGCATGGGGACTTAGCCCGATTCCCAGGTTTGCCATAAGGTTTTCATCCTGACCAGCACTTCTCAAACACTCGCGCATCATCGATCTGGCAGATCGCCATGTTTGTTGGCAGCGGAGGTCTGTTGTATCCATGAGTTCTGCAAACGGGACTTCGAACAAGCCAGCAACACCACGGGGCGAGGTACCGTGGACCACATTCAAAGCCAATGCGGTGCCGCATCGGATGGCTTCTTGAGCGCCGCGACGATGGCGTTCTTGAGCGGCTTGTTCCGCCGGCACTCCCGTGAGATTCGCGCTGAACATGCGATGCTGGATGACTCGCAAGATCCATTCGGCAAAATTCTTTCCTGCCGCAATCGGAGTGGTGAGATCGCTGAATTCGAGGTGGGTATGTGCGTTGATAAATCCGGGAAGCAAACAACAATCGCCTAAATCACGAATCTGATCGCCATTTCCTTGAAAATCGTTCCACGGGCTGACACCTGTGATTCGATTGTTTTCGACCTGAATAACTCCGTCGCGAAGTGGTTCCCCCTGACCGGTCCAGATCCATCGGGCTCGCACGGCAACGTCGATTGTCGCGTGTTTTAACTCGCTCATACGCGTTGCGGGACGATCTTTGGCGTCGTCGGTTTTGGAGCGTCGATCTTGCGCAAGTACTCGCTTTGCGTTAGTTCTGTATCGTCTTCGCTGGCTTCTTCTTGACTGGCTTCAACTGCGGTCGCGACTGATTGCAACTTGGTCGCAGTCAGCACGGCCGCATCGGAAGCATCCTCTAACTGAGCTGCGATTTGACGCTTTCGTTGAAGCACTTGAACGTACTCGGCTCCGAAGAAGAAGATCGACATTCCGTAGTAGCACCAGAGTAAGATCGCGATGAACGACCCTATTACTCCATAAGCCGATGTGTATCGCATTCCGATAAGAAAAAAGCCTAATATCACGCGACCAAGTTCCCAAATGACGGCGACCAGAAGGCCACCGCGGATGGCTTCGTTCCATTCGACATGCTTCTTGGGTAACCACTTGTAGACCATTGCAAACAGCGCAGCGTTCGCAAGTACCACGAAAGCCAACTGCATCCAATTAAATACGATCGACAAACCGGGGACAGTCGATCCGGCAAATGTTCGAATTTGTGCGAATACCATCCCCGCTACGAAAAGCGCGACCAACATCCCTCCAAGTCCCACGAGCATCGAAAACGCCAATAAGCGATGCCGAAGGACTCCGAGCACGGTTGTCTTGAGCGTTTGACCACGAATCGATTGAATTCGCCAAATCCGATCAAAGCCTCGATCGAGCTGAGCAAAGACCGCGATCGCCGCAAGAATCGCAGCCAGGACACCAAATGGCCCCCCGACTAAGGACTGGCTTTTGAGTTGGTTTAAAACTTGAGCGACTTGTTCTTCGATCACTGGCGACCCGTGCTTGGCGACCGTGTCCAGCAATTGCTCTTGGGCGCCTTGTCCAATCTCTGTGAATTCAAGTAGCAAACCGAAAGCCGATGTCAGTAGCAGTAACATCGGAAAGAGCGACAGAGCCAGATAGTATGCGACGGCAGCAGCCAGCGAACTCGCATCGTCTTCGCTCCATCTCATCGCGGCGTCGCGGAGGTTGGGAAATAGACTCCAAAGCCATCCCTTGAGGCCCCGAGCAGGTACGTTCAGAACCTGCGGCAGCACTTTTCGGTTGCTATCCAAGGCATTGTCGACATTTTCATTTCCAGGCAAATCAAATCCCATTGGAGTCGAGTGTACTGCTACCCCCACCTCCAAGTCAACAAAACTCTAACCGCCGCGTCGAATCCCAGTCTCAAATCACAGTCTCGAATCAAGTAGCCTCGTCTCTCCGAGACGAGAATTCGAATCATCATAACTAACAGTGTCTCAATTCGTTGCGTTTCGGAGAGACGCTGCTACGTGAGCCCTAAGGTTTACCAACTTCCGTCGATAATCAATCTCTGCTTGAAGCCTTGCATGGGATCCGCTTCCGTATAGTCATAGACCAACCATTTCCCGTCAACGCGGTAGAGAACGATCTCCAGATAGCGAGGGACGTTCAGATGAAAACCTCGATAATGCCCCTTGAGCAGGACGTTGAGCGCCACCTTCGCACGGCGGGCATTTTGTGCCCCGGAGAATTGGATTTCAAATATTTTGGTGATCTGGAATATCTCGACCTCCAAGCTTGGCAAGCTCTGCATGGACGACATGACCATCGAAGTTGGATTCGGATAGATCGCATTGGCAACGGCTGGATGATCGTTTCGCTCGAGTGCATTGGCTGTCTCTGTCAATGAAGCGATCACGCTCTCGCGTTCCGTAACCACTACGCTCCCCAGATAGCAGAGCCCGCCCCCCAAAAGTCCTACCGCAACCGAGATCCAAAGCAACTCTTTGCGACCAGTCTGGAGACCGGCGATAAGCAATCCAATAGCCAAAGCCAGTCCGAATCCTAAAGTGACCCAGTGGTTTTCAAGGATAAAATCGATCATAAGCAATCTGAGCTAGAGCTGCATCCAAATTGAAAACGGGTTTTGCTAGTAGCAGATGTCGTGAGACAAAGGATTTCTAAAAACTTACTTGTCGCGCCCCTAGTTTGACCTAAGCTTGTCCGATCTGAAATCCCACGTCGACTACTCTAACCGCTTTTAATCCTCGTAATCGTTGCATCCGTCATGATCGAAACACTAAGACGCTACTGGATCGGTCTGCTTGTACTGGTATTGATCGGGCTGCACGCGTCGATTGTTGCAGGCATCCGAATCCAAGCCAATCAAGTGAAATCTTCGCAGTCTTGCGAAGTTGATCTAGGAAGCTATTTCATCCTGGACACACAGCGGAACGAAACAGCAGGAATGCGGCTCCACGCCCTTGTACCGGTCGATCATCGACTTCAAAGCCGGCAGTTAATTGAAATCAATCAGTTTCAGGTTCGGCAGGCGATCGAAGAATACTGTCGACAAGCTGATCCACTCCTCCTGACAGATCCGTTTTTGGTGGAATTAAAAAGCCAGTTGTTGGACACGTTAGTTCAAACTGTTGGCGAGACGGCAGCCGTCGATGTCGTCATCACCGATTTCCAACCAGCACGAGATACCAAATCATTTGCATTCAGTGCACCAACAACGCCAGCCCCGCAACGCAAACGCATGGTAATTACACGCCAAGCAAGTGATGAAGCGAGAAAAGCCGCTCATGAAGCCGCGTCTCACGGAAGTGGTGGACATGGCGACGACGGCCACGGAGGTGGACATGGTGCCGAAAAAGCGGACAGCCACGGCGGTGGACACGGCGGCGGACATTAGACTCTAATTCGACCACGTAGCCTCGCCTCTCCGAGACAAGAAGCTTTACGAACCATGTACGCTCGTCTCTCCGAGACGAGAACCCTTTGCGTCTCGGAGAGACGCAGCTACTTGTGACTGCTCAAAAACATATCGCGACGTACTGCCGCGGCTACCGCCACTTCGATTGAACTTCTTCTAGCGGGTAATCGATTACGGCCATTCCGACTTCGTCTTGCATGATCTCCCAAAGCCTTGCGTAACCTCGATTGACTAAGTCAGACTTGGTCCGAACGAATTCTGAATCAAGAGCACTCATCGAGAAATCTCCCTCGACACTTATTCGTGGTTCAAACCGTGGATCGGAGATAAACTGCGCCAACAACGCGTTGCACCGAAGGTGGCATTCGGGTGATGTGTGAAGAGTTTCTGGGTCGATCTCACCAATCACAAAGCGCAGATAGAGTTCGCTATCAACGATATCTTCTACTTCGGCGTTGCAGACACGGCACAGATAGCCTTGATCACATCTTGCCATGGATAGAACCCCGACGGTGAAATAACACGAATCATTTCTATTCGCGTCAATATCTTATCACTTCGAATTGGATGAGATCGGATTCGCTTACTTACCGCGACGTGGCAGGAATTCGCGTTCGACCCATTTGGTGTCCACAGTACCGTCGGCGAATTCGGGTTGAGCGAGGACTTCGCTTTGGAATCCAGCCGTTGTCTTGATCCCCGTGACTCGCAATTCGGCCAAACATCGTCGCATGGTTGCGATCGCCTCTTTACGCGTTGGGCGGTAGACAATCAGCTTGCCGATCATCGAATCGTAGTGAGGCGGAACCGTGTAGCCGGTATGTGCATGAGAATCGAATCGCACTCCCATTCCACCGGGGACATACATCGCTTGGATTTTTCCAGGGCAAGGCTGAAAATTCTTGTCTGGATCTTCCGCATTAATTCGGCATTCGATCGATGCGCCACGTGGCTTGATGTCGGACTGCTTGAATGGCAAAACTTCGCCTGCAGCAACCAAGATTTGAGTCTTGATCAAGTCGATTCCGGTGACCATTTCGGTCACAGGATGTTCTACTTGGATTCGAGCGTTGACTTCGATGAAATAAAAGTCATCGTTTTGATCGACTATAAACTCGACGGTGGCTGCGTTGAAATAGTTAGCGGACTTCACAAGTCGTACTGCAGCCTCGCACATCGCGTCGCGAGTCTTTTTGGGAAGTCGGGGCGATGGGCTTTCTTCGACTAGCTTTTGGTGTCGACGTTGGACCGAACAATCCCGTTCGCCTAAGTGAACTACGTTACCATGCTTATCTGCGATGATTTGGACTTCGACGTGTCGCGGCCGATCGATGAATCGCTCAAGGTAGACGCCACCGTTTCCAAAGGCTGCCTTGGCTTCGGTTTGGGCTTGGGAGAGGGAGGTTTGGAGAGACGCTTCGTCCATCGCAACTCGCATCCCTTTACCACCACCGCCGGCGGTCGCTTTGATCAGAACCGGATAGCCGATTTTTTTGGCCGCTTCGACTGCAGCCTCGTGAGATTCGATCAGCCCGGGACTTCCGGGAACGACGGGGACGTCGGCAGCGATCGCCATGGCTCGAGCTTGTGCCTTATCACCCAGCTTTTCCATTGCATCGGGCGACGGGCCTATGAATTCAAAGTCGCACGAACGACAGACTTCATTGAAGTGCGAGTTCTCAGCCAAAAAGCCGTACCCTGGATGAATCGCATCGACATTACCAGCTTCTGCTGCGGCAATGATTTGATCGATTTTCAGGTAGCTATCAGCACTCTTGGCCGTGCCGATACAAAAAGCTTGATCGGCCAGTTCCAGGTACTGGGCCCCGCGGTCGGCTTCACTGAAGACGGCCACAGTCCCGATGCCTAACTCTTTACATGCACGGATGACTCGAAGCGCGATTTCGCCTCGGTTTGCGATAAGGATTCGTTCGAACATGCGTTAGCCGCGGGTATCTACTTTGAAGAGAGGTTTGCCAAAATCGACGGTTTCTTCGTTTTTGACAAGGACGGATACAATCTTGCCACGAATCTCGGCGGGAATTTCGTTGAAGACTTTCATTGCTTCGATGATGCAGACAACCGAGTCCGGAGCGACATCGGAACCTGCTTCGACGAAATTCTTCGCATTCGGGTTAGGGCGAGAATAGAAAGTGCCAACCATCGGCGACTTGATCAGCACGATGTGCGGGCCATCCACTTCAGCTGCAGGTGCAGCAGGCGCCGCCGGTGCGGATGGCGCTTGTTGAGCAAAACTAGGAGCTGGTGCATAGATGGGCTGAGCCGGAGCCGCTCCCGACTGAACAACCTGGCCACCGCGACACAGCCGAATTCGCTGAGCCGATTGACGAAGATCGATCTCCGCCAAGTCGTGTTCCTTCATCAGTTCGATCAGCTTACGAATTCGATCGACATCAAATACTTCTTCGGTCTTTTTGATTGGTTCGGCCATCCTCGTGGGATACCCTTTCTTGTTTATTCGGGCTTATTTATTCGGGGGACAAGCTTTTTGTTTCGGGACGGGCGGCGCGCCAGTCAATTCTGTTTATCTCTTCGTATTAAAACTTCACGTAACGTCGACTACCGGACAACGTCACCGAAGTATCTAAGTCAAATTCAGTCGATTCGATTCTAAATCACGCGGTAGGCTGCTGAGAAGTCGACAGCCATCTCGCGTAACCAATACATCATCTTCAATTCGGACGCCACCTTGACCCGGCAAGTAAATCCCAGGCTCGACGGTCACCACCATTCCGACCTTCAAGGGTCGATCCTGGCCTTTTGCCATTCTAATCGACTCATGCACCTGGAGACCAAAACCGTGGCCCAAACTATGCGTAAAAAATTTCCCAAAACCGGCTCTCGCAATCACCGACCGAGCCGCATTGTCGATCTCGCTCAGAAGGGCTCCTGGCTGGATCGCCCGGATGCCTGCTTCTTGAGCCGCAAGCACCGTATGATAAATGCGGTCAATTTTTGGCGGAAGGGCACCTGTGACCAAGACTCGGGTCAAATCGGAAACATATTGCCCCTCCCGAGCCCCCCAATCGATCAACACAAAAGGGGATTCGCACAGCCGACGCTCTGATGGCGTCCCATGCGGAAGTGCCGCTCGAGGCCCAACACCCACAATGGTACGAAACGAGCTCGAAATCGCCCCGCGGCTACGCATCTCACCTTCCAAAGCATCTGCGACCTGCTTTTCCGACCAATTCCGCGTACCGGAAGCCCCAGAATCTTCCGTAAGACGCTTACGCAGGCCTAGAAAACCGCTCTCAGCAATCTCAATCGCCCGACGAATCAAGCCGAGTTCGTCTCGGTCCTTGATCTCTCGCAAGGACTCGACGACGCCAGAACTGGTCGTAAATGCCATCCCCTTCAACTCGGAGGAAAGCTTATCAAAATCGTTTTTCGAAACGCGATCCCCTTCGATCAAGACCGAGGTTGGTTTTTCCGCTCGCAAAACCTTGACTGTCGCTTTCAAGATCGAAACATTCGGTTTGCGAATGACGACCTCCATGTCCGGGCATTCCTCGGCAAGCTGCTGGGAGAAACGACCGTCACTCACCAGCAAATAGCGATCTTGGCTAATCCAAAGGTAGCTCGAGTCCCCGGTAAATCCCGTCAAGTAGCTAACGTTGGTCGGACAAGTCACCAACATAGAAGAAGCCGACGCCTTGCGAACGAGCTTCCTCAGTTTTTCACGACGCGATGCAAAATCCATTCACTAAGCTTCCACGTCGATCTTCACGCCACCAACGAATCCCGCTGCAAGGTTGAAAAGAACCGCACCAATTGCACCGCCGATGAAACCAAAAACACCCATAAGAACCGGCATAATGATCAACCCAAAC
Source organism: Planctomycetaceae bacterium (assembly GCA_027487375.1). GTDB lineage: Bacteria > Planctomycetota > Planctomycetia > Pirellulales > Pirellulaceae > JAIYDQ01. Next base: position 2,927 of record JAIYDQ010000145.1, on the reverse strand, counting down.
AGCCCCGCCCCCATGCTGGAGCCAAATGGTGCCGACCCAGGATTTAAGGCTACGCCGGCAAGAAGCATTAATAGCGCAAACCCGGCCCACATGATTCCGAAGATCGCATACAACCCACCAAAAATTTTCCCAAACGAAACCGGGTCGATTCGGCGAATCACCATCGACCGAGTCCCCAATGCTGACTCCATTGGCTGATTCCCCAAACCTTGATTAGCCCCATACGGATTGACGGTAGACATATCTGCTTAACCTTATGCACAAGTTGAAATGAAAGCATTCTTGTAAAACGCGATACGCATTCTAAGGGCAAATTGTCATCATGGAACCATGAGAAGGATAATTGTCTCGGTAGCAGAAGTCGTAAGACATCTGAAGTCTTGAACTTATTGCTTTTGACACGCTCAACGAATCTCTGAATTCATACGAATTCAGCTACGTGCGAATACGTAGCCGCGTCTCTCTGAGACGTGAGATCGCTGCGTCTCGGAGAGACGCAGCTACTTGAAATCAACTTTATAAACTATGCCCAGGTCTTTCGATCTTGATACCTAAAGTCATTTCTGACAGAACATGCCTTGGCTTTTTGGGCATTTACCCTTTATCGACCGACTAACTATTCGAGCCGCTGCACAAGCTCCGCATACTCCGTCGGCCGGCATGTTCCCCATGATATTCCTAACCCACCAGAACAGTCTTGGAAAACGCGCGGGCGATCACCAAGCGGACTTGTTGACTCGAGTCCATTGGATTCGCTTCGCGGCGTTCGGTTTTGCTGTGATTTGCAGCATGGGAACGTTCTCGGGTTGTGGCAAGTCGGGGTTGTTTCATGGAGCGAAGAACTATGGCTTTGTGCAACGATTTGGAATGGCGGTACCGAATGTGCCTTTGGACGGCAGCGTACCTGTCGCCAATCCAGTGCCGCTCGCCGAACAAGATCCCGAGTTCATTTGGCTCCAAATCATCGACACGGTAGATGATTACTTCCGAATTAAAACCGAACAGCGATTCGAGCGATCCGCCGAGCGTTGGCAAGAAGGTCGCGTCGAAACCTTTCCGGAAATCGGTGCAACGTATCTAGAGGCTTGGCGCAAGGACTCGCTCCCGGGCTTCCAGCGATTGCAAAGCACCTTTCAAACGATGCGTCGAACTTGCCTAATCAAAGTCACCCCAATGACAACCGGCTATTCGATGAGTGTCGAAGTGATCAAGGAACTCGAAGATGTCGATCGATCAGCGTCTTCGGGCGAAGGATCGGCCGCCGTGCGTCACGACGGAACAATTGTTCGCACGGACTCGGCTCTCCTGGGTCAACCAATTACATTAGGATGGATTCGTCAAGAAAATGACACCGAGTTAGAGCAAAAGATCCTTCGTGAAGTCCTCGGGAGGGTATCAGAAGTCAAACCACCCCGTCGAAAGTTGATTCCACACAATAAATGACGTCTCGAAAAACAACGGTTGAGAAAACGCCAGTTGGAAACGTGATTGCAGAAGGAAATGAAACTGATTCCCAAAGCAACTTCGCTTTCGCTGAATCAATCGCCTATCGCAACGGAGTTTGGTTGCTCTGCAAAGACCTTCACTGGAGCGTCACTGACATCGCAACAACTCAGGGAGTGATGCTGGTCGAGCGGTTGCGAACTGCCGGCGGTCGATTGTTTGATTGCCCGCTTCATGTGGAGCGATTGGGAACCAGCGCTGCGATTGTCGGACTTGAGTGCAACGATTTGTTATCGTCAATCCCCAGTTTGATTGAAGAGCTTGTCAATCAAAACCGCGAATTCATTCAATTCCATCAGGACGTTGGAATCGTCGTGCTGCTCTCGCCAGGTGATCCTGGACATCACAAATCTGCTAAGCTTGTGCCGACGCTGATGATGCACCTGACTTCCATTCCATTCTCGCAACTCCACAAGTGGTACGAACACGGATGTCGGCTTCACGTATCAGAAACGCGAAACGTTCCCCCGGAGTCGTGGTCGCCTTGGATTAAAACTCGTAGCCGGCTTCAGTATTATCTAGCAGATCATCCGGTCACAACGCCCACCGGAAATCAATCCAGATCTTCTTCGAAGCCAAACTCCGATTCGATCGCCGTCCTGCTTTCAACTCGCAACTACATCACCGAGACAAGCATTTCCAACCTGATCATTGCAGATCGACAAGGCAAACTTCGGAGCCCCTCCAAACGCGACATTCTCCAGGGAGTTTCCCTTTCGAAGGTTGAATCCTTAGCCACAAAACTCGGTCTTGAGTTAGAGTATGGCAACCTTACCGCCGATGACTTTCGAGAGGCTGAAGAAATCCTGATGACAGGAACGACCGGCTTCGTTTGGGCTGCCGTTGAGTTTGAAGGTAAATTAGTCGGCAATGGCAAACCAGGGCCAATTTGCAAGGCAATTCAACGCGAGTGGGCGGAAAGCTTAGGATTTGACTTCGTCGCCCAGGCGTCCGGTGTTGCGAGCAATGTTAAAATCGGTACCGAGCTTTCATGAAGACTATGTGAAGGATTTGCAATTTCGTTTTCGTTTGCAAGCAATATCGGCTACATTGTGGCGGGGCTTAGTAAGCGACCGCCCAAACTGCGGCGAGAATGTTTCCAAGTGAACAAAACCTGCCTTTATGGATCGACTCAAAGCAATCGCAGACGGACAAGAAATTGACTCCGTGCTTCATGAAGAGCTCCTGAATGTCGATCCCATTCTTCAGGTTCGCGATTTCAATCTTTGGTACGGCCGAAAGCAGGCCCTCCATCGCATCAACTTGCCAGTCGCGAAAGGCAAAGTCACCGCGTTGATCGGGCCGAGCGGTTGTGGCAAATCGACTTTACTGAGAAGTGTAAATCGGATGAATGATCTGATTGACTCGGTACGAATCGAAGGCGATATGCTTTTGTCGGGCGAGTCAATCTTCAGTCCCAAGGT
>JAIYDQ010000067.1 GCA_027487375.1 Planctomycetaceae bacterium | reverse complement strand
GAAAGGGAACAGGCGTGATCAGCAACGGTATAAACCTGAGCTGATCACCCGTAATCGTGTCTACTGTATAACGCTGGCAACTGTTCCGACAGGGGGAGATTATCGTGCCAACGCTGCGGCGGCTTCACGGAACCACATCGCCAGGTTTTTCTTCGGCACGGGAAGGCTCATGAGTGGGCAAAACTCCATGAATTCGGCATCGACTGTCTTGAACAATCGTGCGAAATCGACGGTCGCATTACTGGTGACTCGTCCTAATGAGTAAAAGAACGCACTTTGCTCATCCCACTCTTCACATTTGCATGAAGGCAACATCGCAGCGACAGCAACGCATGCACAGTCCAGTTGTGATTCGCCTGCATTGACAAGGTCGTCTAGGGATGTATGTTTTCCGATCAGCTTGGCAAAATCGGAAGGCAAACGCCAAGTGTTACAGAGTGCTGCGGCTGCTTCGGCATGGTCCCAGCCAAACGATTCACGTTCGAGGGTTGAAAGCCGAGCATTCTCAAGCTTAGTCCTCTTGAAAAGTGTGTCATACTCGTCAGGCATCGCCATCAGCAACACCGGAATTGCCATGTCCTGCAAGAGAGCGGCTGAGAACAACTCTTCGAAATTCTTGAGCCCAAGAGCTTTTCCAAGGTGACGCGAGAAGACAGCTCGTCGCAGCGAATCTTGCCAAAGTCCTTTGACTTCGAAGTCACCAAATACAGGGCTTGGAACCAAGCTGAAAACAGCGTTCCAAAGAGCAAAATTTTTGATTGGTCGGATTCCGACGAGTGAGATTGCCTGTTCGACACTCGAAATCTGTCGGGAAAATCCGAAGTAGGCAGAGTTCACGAAACGCAGGACTTGACCCATGAGGGCGATGTCCGCTTCGATTGGTCGCGCAAAATCACGAGGCCCTTTGGTAGGGTCTTGAGAAAGCTCAAGCAACTTAATCGCACTTGCGGGAAGCGCCGGCAACTGCGACCGGGATAGCACATCTTCTAATTTCATGGAACGTTACTCTGCATGTACAATCTTTCGTGACCAAGCCCCTACAAAGTTAGGCCACAATAAATCGCAAGCAAATCAGATTGCCAATAATTCACCGTCGTCGGCGAAATTACTTCGTAATCTGCCACAAACACCAAGCGGCTGAACCTGTAACAATCGTGCAAGCCGTTACCATCGAAACAATCGCTATAAGACTCATCAATTCTCTCGCTTCGCAAATTTGATTTACGGATTCTTCGTTTTCTCGATTCGCCCAAACAAATGGCCACCTACTGAGCGGCCATCGCCATCGTGAGCCCAAGTCCCGGCGTACTTGCCGTTGTCAAAAACGACACGCGCAGAAAAAGACCCAAGGCCAGGAACAATGACTCGGTCCATTACAATCACGGGCGTTTTCTCTGCCCACTCGACTCTCAATACGAGCGGTAGCGTCACGTCATTCTTTTTGTATTGAATTCGTGACTCGATGGTCCACAAGTTCGGCTCGCCTTCGATTGGCTCGACCTTCTTGATGTCGTATCTCTCCTCGGTGAGTTCCGTCATTGGTTTACCGTCGACGGTAAAGTGCCCAACGAGTGTCGTGTCTTGCAAGATTTCTTGCAGAATTTTGAATCGCTTTTCTTGAACAGCTTTTGTCTCTTCCGCCTTGGCGACGTTGTAGCTAGCGGACAGAACAATCACAACAAACGCGAAGAATCTCGGATAAATCCCTATTGTTGACCAAGTGTGTATTGGGGCGAAGACTTGCGATTTCAATGCTCTAATCATCCTTTGCACTCCTTACGATAAGCAACCATGTTCGACTGAAGCTGCGGTGCTAGTATACCAACCGTGGACTTCCGCTGGCTCGAATTGCAAAATCCCCAGTAAAACCAAGGGATTTAGCTCAAAAAGGTCGGCAAAAACTTTCTCGCCAAGTGTCGCGTCGTGCGTATCCAAAGTTCCTCTGAAAGGCAGTTACGACTATCAAAAGCGATGATTTGATTTTACCATGATGTGACTTAAAAGAAGTGTGTTTACTTCGCGCCGTCCTCATTTTGTTTCGGCGAAAGGTTTGCTGTCCACCAAGATTATTTTGTTTGAAGGCTTGATTATCCGTGAGAAAATTTCTAATCGCTGGCAACTGGAAAATGAACCTTCTTCGCGACAGTTCTGTCGCTTTAGTACACGGGTTGTTGGACGAGTTGAAGGGAGATCCAAATGTAGAGGTCGCGGTTTGCCCACCGAGTGTTTATCTGCATGACGTAGGTGCCGCCTTGCGAGGAAGTCAAATAGCACTTGGGGCACAAAACATGTACCCAGCAGAAGAAGGTGCATTTACTGGCGAAGTCAGTGGAAAAATGCTTGTAGATCTAGGTTGCAAATATGTAATCCTTGGGCACAGTGAGCGTCGGACTTTGATGGGAGAAACTGATGCACAAGTCAATGCAAAGATTTATGCGGCTTTGAAGTGCGAGCTACTCCCGATCGTCTGTATCGGTGAAACGCTTGAGCAACGCGAAGCGGGTAATACATCGAAAGTTGTTCGAGATCAGTTGCGGGGATCGCTTGCCGGATTAACTGCAGATCAGATGAGCAAAGTTGTTCTTGCATACGAACCTGTCTGGGCCATTGGAACAGGCAAAACAGCCAGTCCTGCCCAAGCTGAAGAAGTTCACGCGGATATTCGCTTGTTGCTGGTCGAACTATTTGGAGAGGCTACAGCGTCCAAAACTGTTATTCAGTACGGTGGAAGCGTGAAAGCTGATAACGCCATGGAGTTATTGGGTCAGCCGAATATCGACGGCGCGCTCGTTGGCGGCGCATCCCTGAAAGCAGAGTTGTTCCTTCCGATTTGTTTGGCGGCTCAAAAGGTAAAGAAATAAGGTCGACTAGTTACTCGCAGTTACCAATCGATTCAAATCCGTAGTTGGACAGCACCAGGTTTGCGCTGGAGTACAGGTTTTAGCCGCTTTTGGCGAATTCAAGGTGCTCGGCGCCTAAAGGCTGTACTCCAGCGCAAACCCGACTTGCAGAATTAAGTTTGGGACCATCGTCCCGAACAAAACTTCGATCGAGTGGTTAAACGATCTACCGAACTGAAATCCAAATAGTTACTTCAACGGGACTTCGGTCCCATCCCCACGAGTAAATACTAAAATATTTTTGGACGGGACTTCGGTCCTGTCCTACGGGCTCGCGTGGTGTGTTTTTAAATTTCCATTCTCCAGCCAGTTGTGATCTATGGCGCGTACGATTGTTGGTTCGATTATCTTGTGCTTGGTTGTCTTCGCGACGGGAGGTGCGATTGCGTTTGTCAAATACCGAATGATCGAAGCCCAAGTCAATGCACCGCCACCGCCTGAGATGCCCGAGTCGGTAGTATTGGCGTCTGCTATTCCAACGTCGGTACGTCAAGAAGCAGTCAGTATCGGAACCGTTCTCGCTCCGCAATCGATTCGGCTTCGAAGCGAACTTGTTGGGATAGTCGAATCGATCGCAATGGTAAGTGGTTCTATCGTGGAACCCAATGATCTGTTAGTTCAATTTGATACGAGTGTCGAAAAGGCGCAGCTACAGAGCGCGATGGCCTCTAAGAAGATAGCTGATTCTACCTTCCGACGAACGAAAGAAGCCGCTCAGGTTAATGCATCGACTCAGCTGGAGTTGGAGCAATCCGAAGCCGCCGTTTCTCAAGCCAATGCGGAAGTTCTCCGCTTGGAAGCCGTCATACGAAAGAAGACTTTGCGAGCACCTTTCCGTGCCCGCGTCGGTTTGTTCGACATTCACCCCGGGCAATACTTACAAGAAGGCACCGAAATTGTAATGTTGCAAGGTATCGATAGCTTCGTAAATGTTGATTTCGCAATGCCTCAACAAGTCGCAGACGAACTACGTCCAGGAGACAAGATTTCACTGCGAACGAGTTCAGAGAATATCCTCGCTCACATTACTGCAATCGATTCGCAAGCGGATAGATTGACTCGTGGAGTCAAAGCGCGTGCACGTGTCGATAACCCGCCAATGTCTATGCAGCCGAACGATTCCGTGCGAGTGCAAATGGAGTATGGGGCACCGATTGAAGGTGTCTTGATTCCATCATCAGCCCTACGACGAGCTCCAAGCGGTGCCTATGTTTATGCTGCTGATTCAGGTGAAAAAGGAGATCTACGTGCTCGTCAACAAGAAGTGATCGCCGGTCGAACGGTGGGTGATAATGTTGTCGTCATAAGTGGCCTCGCAGCAGGCCAACGGGTTGTTGCCGATGGATCCTTCAAGCTTCGCGAAGGAAGTTTGCTCATGGATAGCAATGTCGCGGCTGTCGATCTTCAGAAAGCGGGAACACAACCTTGAAGCCGCCGAAATCCATTAAACGTTTCACCGATATCTTCATCGAGTATCCTGTACTTGCAATCGTCGTTAACTTGATCATCGTGCTGGTTGGTTTGCGATCTGCACAGTCGTTGCCTATCCAGCAATTCCCGAAGCTTGAGAGCACCTCCATTGTTATCACGACTGCTTACATTGGAGCCAGCGCGGAGACCGTGCGTGGCTTTTTGACAACGCCGATTGAAAAAGCCGTCTCTGCGATCGCAGGCGTTGATTACTTAGAATCATCCAGCACTGCCGGCATCAGCAAGATTACGATCCGGCTACAATTGAATCACAATTCGACAGCGGCCCTTGCCGAAGTCAACGCAAGACTGCAACAGGTCCGCCGTGACTTGCCCAACGAAGCAGAACCACCAGTGATCGAACTTGAACGAGCCGATCGCCCCTACGCATCGTTTTATTTGAGCTTTACGTCAGACCGCTTCGACTTGCCTTCGTTGACTGATTTTCTAAATCGATCTGTTCAGCCTCGATTATCGACTTTGGCTGGTGTTCAGCGAGTTGGTACCGAAGGTGGTAGAACTCCTGCGATGCGAATTTGGATTTCTCCGCAGCGTCTCTCGGAAGTCAATCTTACACCGGGCGATGTCTTTGGTGCCTTGCGTCGTAACAACTTCCTCGCAGCGATCGGTCGTGTGAAAAGTGACGCTGTTCAGGTTGATTTGTTAACCAATACTGACCTGCGAACCGTCTCTGAGTTTCAAGACTTAATTGTCTCGCAAGACGACGGAACAATCATTCGATTGGGGGACATTGCCAACGTAGAAATGGGTGCGGAAGAATCCGTCACGACGGCAATGTATCGAGGCAAAGAAGCTGTCTACCTGTCGGTATGGCCATTGCCTGGTACGAATGAAATCGAAGTTGCGTATCGATTGCGAGAAGCGATGGAAGAGCTGAGGCCGAGTCTTCCAAAACATATCGATATGCAACTAGCTTACGACGCGACACTCTTCATGCAGGATGCGCTGAAAGAGATTTCAAAAACGCTAGTGGAAACGATTGCGATAGTTGGGCTCGTTGTCTTTTTGTTTATGGGATCGGTCCGAACAGCGATCGTTCCTTTGGTCGCTATGCCAGTCTCCTTGATTGGCGCCACGATCGTCATGTATTTGATGGGGTTTTCATTGAATCTTTTAACCCTTTTGGCGATTGTTCTTGCAGTCGGTTTGGTTGTTGATGACGCGATTGTTGTTGTTGAAAATGTCCAGAGACATATTCTGGAGGGACACTCGCGAAAGGAAGCAGCTTTGATAGGTTCCCGAGAATTAGTCGGACCGATCATCGCGATGACAATTACTCTTGCTGCTGTTTATGCACCGATTGGATTTCAGGGTGGGCTTACAGGGATGCTGTTTCGCGAGTTCGCCTTTACGCTCGCGGCGGCAGTGATTGTGTCAGGTATTGTTGCAGTAACGCTTTCTCCAATCATGAGTGCGAAACTGCTGAGTCCATCTGGCAAAGAAGGTTGGCTGACGCGGCAAGTAAATGCGGCGTTCTTGTTTCTTCAAAAGCTGTACGGTAAGTCGCTTGAATATGTCCTGGCGATTCGCTGGGCGATTGCATTTGTGACCGTCTTGGTAGCAATCGCAGCGTGGCCACTTTATCAGTTCTCTGCAAAGGAACTCGCACCGGTCGAGGATCAAGGAGCAATCGCAGTTGTTCTGGAAGCGGCACCCGATGCGACGCTCAAGTCGACGACCAAATGGGCGACAGAACTAGCAAGCAAGTTTCACGAGCTTCCTGAAGCTGACTACATGTGGGGATTGGTGAACGCGGGTGGCGGCTTCGGTGGAGTCATCACTGTCGATTGGCATGATCGCAAACGAAGCACAACGGAGATGTACCCAGAGGTATACGGATTGGCATCGCAAATTCCGGGCTTACGTTCGTTTCCTGTTTTAGTTCCTCCGCTACCCGGTGCAGGGCAGTTCGGAGTCGAATTAGTTCTTAAAAGTGATCAACCGACTGAACGACTCCTCGAGATGGCGGATCGAATTACGCAAGCTAGTCGAGCCGCGAATATGTTTCTTTTTGTGGACTCCGATCTCAAACTCGATCTCCCGCAAGCCCGCGTAATAATCGATCGCGAGAAGATCGCCGACTTGAAAATGGACCAAGCGGCGATTGGTCAAGAGCTTGGGGTTCTACTCGCGGGCGGTTACGTAAACCGATTCAACTACTTTAATCGTTCCTACCAAGTCATACCGCAACTTGCTGAATCCGATCGAGCATCGATTTCCGCTTTGACCGATTTGAAGATTCGCATTCCAGATGGAAGCCTTGTGCCTGTCTCTAGTTTTGCTTCCATCGAACCGGCCACTGCTCCGCGTGTTCTGAATCGGTTTCAACAGCAGAGTGCTGTTCGAATCTTTGCAGAAGCATATCCAGGAGTGACGAAGGAACAGGGACTGGCCGTCATCGAAGAGATCGCTCGTGGTGTTGTCGCAGATATGGCTGTGATTGATTACGCAGGCGAGTCACGCCAAATTCGGCAAGAAGGCGCTT
>JAIYDQ010000200.1 GCA_027487375.1 Planctomycetaceae bacterium | reverse complement strand
CAGACGATCGCTTCAAGACTTACGCGTATCGTTATGCGATGGGTTGTAAATCCAAGCGTCTATCTCACTAGCGGGCCTAAAACCCAAAGCTGTGTAAAGCTCTTTGCAAACATGGTTTCTAACGTCGACAGCTAATGAAATTCGCGTTCCGTTCCACCGTGCAACCCGCTCAATTGCTTTAGCGAGACAAGCCTTACCTAACCGGTTTCCTCGGAAACGACGATGAACTCCCATATAAGTTAGCTCCCAAGATTCTTTTGAAGTTTGCGACAGCATGAAACCCGCTTCGATAGGTCGATCGTTGTCGTTGTAATCTAACGAGATTTCGGCATGGCTATCGGACTGGCGCATTTCGGTCGGCACAAGGGTACGAAGCCCCCACCACTCAATTGTTTGCTCCTTCGAATCGGTACAGCTTCGAACGCGATCGCTACTGCTTTCATCGCACTCAGCCCCGGCGAGAAAAGCATGCTCCGTTGGGACTCCAGTAAGGGCCCAGTAGCCTTGAAGGGTCATCGATGTTGAGCGGATGCCGTTAAGCTCGGGACAATCCATCGAATCAATATATGTTCCATCCAGCCAATCGCACCACCGGGATTCATCTCGCCAACAAAAACGGGTCCAGGAGTAGGATGGCTTTAGGTCGCTGGAAAAGGGAACTAAGGCCGATCGCAAAGAAGCCGTGCCAAGCTCGAGTTGCAGATGCTGCAAAGTGGTTAGCCACTTCATCCCGCTCGCTTCAAGACGGTTCCGAAGCGCAACATTCCTCGAAGAAGCATCCCCTTCACAATTTCGATGATCCAAAGATTGGACTAACTCGACCTGCCAATCTTTGGAAACATCCAGCAGGAGCTTTAACGTACTCACGGCCGCATCTTCCGATAAAGGTCTCATTGAAGAGTCGGTGGTGCCGCCTCTTGGTTCATCGATTGAATACTGGTGAATACCTGCGATGTCTTGATTGGAATTCCCTTCCGAACACTCAGTCCATGGCCCCACCAAAACCCCCAAATCGCCTGGATACTCGCAAAGATATGCCGCGGCGATCATATTGCCATCTTCATCGCACGTCCGAGCCGCCGCCAAACGGAGTCTTGGATATTCTTCACGAATCGATACCAAGTTTTTGAGAATTGCAGAAACAGTATCTTCTTCTAAATGCCTCAAAACACACCGAATGATCTCCGGTAACAGCTCAACCGATACGATCTCCGACTTAAGCTGTTTTGTTCTGTTCACTTTATGCTGTTATCGTTCTATAATTTTGATCAGGCGATTGGTAAGCTGACATTCTGGGCATCAACCGTATTTGATTCTTAGTCTATGTGACGAGCAGCTGAATGGGTTCTTCGGATAGCTAGATGGTATGTGTGCAATACTTATGAGAAAAGCTCCAGCAAATACATTTGGAACATTTATAGCCACTAAAGTTCCGCGACTCACATACCTTTCAATATCGGCAGCCGTTGTTTGGCTTACCATTTTGCCTACGATCGCAGAGGAACCAATCACTTTGGATTCCGATGGCGCGCTGGAGTTGCTGGAAGCGCAGATCCTCAAGAATCAGCAGAATGCCACCAAGTCGAATCCGCCAAAATCGCAGGCCCCCAAACAATCCCCAGTTCCACAAAGCAACGCCTCGGTCAATAGTGGAGACGGTCCTCGTACACTTGATTCTTCCTCTTCCGGTGAAAGCCTTCCGCCACCAGCCAGAATGGAATCTATCAAACCTGAGTCTATCCGAAGCGAATCCGTTCAGATGGCTCCTGCAGTACCAAATACGACTCCACCGATCGGAATTGGCGGAGAATCAGTAAGTCCTAGGAAAGTAAACGGACTTCCCAATCAAGTTGCGTCCCCCTCGGGCCAACCTTTCTTGGGACTGACTCTTCAAAAACCAAGTGGCAATTTGCTCGGTCTTCGCGTCGTCTCGATTGCCGATCGTTCCCCCGCATGGAAATCAGGGTTCTTAGTCAGTGATCGCGTTCTGGCTGTATCCGATCAAGCGGTCTCTAGCATCGAGGAATTCGCTGAAGTCATGTCAAACTACGCACCTGGTGATCAAATTCGATTTCTCGTCGATCGGAGTGGGCGAAAAAAAGAAATAACATCGATTTTGATGGATCGCCAACTGGCGGATCTATCGCTGCCGATCAACGAACCTCAAACATCCGTACCCCAATCTTACGAACCTCTGAGCAGTCTATCTGCAAATCCAAATAATTCGCGATCCTTCGGGTTTGCTCTCGCACCACTTTCAAATGCCTTCCGAAATCATTTTGGCATTCCCGCGTATCGCGGTGCGAGCGTTCTCGAAGTACGACAGAACTCCCCTGCGAGCCAAGCCGGATTAGCTCCCGGAGACTGCATCGTTGCCATGAACAACGAAGATGTTCAAAGTGATCAAGACGTTCTTCGATGGCAGCTTGAATCCGAACCAGGTACGGTTCTTCCAATCAGCTTTTATCGCGGTAGCTCGTTCATTCAAGCAGAGATTGTTGTGCCTGGTATCAGCGGTATGCCTGACGCCGTTCGGTACAATTATCCATCATCCGACCTACCACTCGGATCAACCATTCGCCCACAGTTGAATGACAACGTTCAAGAAGAAATCCTCGAGTTACGACGCGAGGTTCAGCGGCTACGCGACGAACTGCGAGCCTCCGAGCAGCGACGCTAAAAACCGTAGGATGGGACCGCAGGCCCGTCCGCATAATTGGTACTAGGATTTATTCCTTGAATCGTTTCACGTAGCAGCGTCTCTCCGAGACGCGAGTTTGCTTCGTCTCGGAGAGACGCTACTACGTGAAGCGGAGCCTAATTGGACAGTGCCAGGTTGAACAGGATATTCGATCGCAACCGTGCTGCAGTACAGCCTTTCAACGCCGAGGACCTTGGATTCGTCAAAAGCGGCTAAAGCCCGAACTCCATCGCAAAACCAAGCGCTGTCCAGATTAAAAGACTACGGAGCCAATCGCTCAATCTTCCACGTCCCATCACTTCCACGACGATAGCGAAACCGGTCATGCAACCGTGATGGCTTTCCCTGCCAAAACTCAATTGTATCCGGCTTCAATCGGTAGCCGCCCCAATGCTCGGGTCTGGGAATTTCACGGCCTTGGTACTCCTTCTCAAGTTCTTTCAGCCGCACGCTCAAGTCTAAATCATCGGCGATAACTTCCGATTGTGGAGAAGCGATAGCGCCAAGCTGACTCAAAATCGGCCTCGCATGAAAGTACTCATCCGAGACTGCCGCGTCTGTCTTGGAAACAATTCCTTCGACACGAACTTGCTGATCGCAAATGTCCCAGTGAAAGTTCAACGAAGCATGAGCGTTTGCTTGTAGCTGATTAGCCTTTTCCGAGCGATAGTTCGTAAAAAACACGAAGCTATCACCATCGATGTACTTTAGCAAAACAATTCGACTGGTCACACGAGCATGACCGCCATCGATCACTTCGGCAGTCGAAAGCGTCATCGCATTCGGCTCAAACCATTTTGGATTCTCTAGCTGCAGTAGATTGTCGAACCACTTTTTGAACTGGGCGATTGGATCGCTTAGCAGATCCAATTTCGTGATCGTTCCATATTCATAACTTCGACGTAAGTCTTGCACGCTAAATGATCACTTTCGAAAAAACGCCTTACTCTTGGCTTGTTGAACCCGCTCGGTAGAGAACACCGTTTTGATAATAGGTGCCCGCAGGAAGAGAGCTTGGACTAACAGGTGTACGATTCGCATTCTGTAATGGATTCGTAGCTGTTACGGGCTGTGACAATCCTTGTAATGCGGATTCCGACGCTTTGGAATCGACTAACGACCATCTCTTACCGCTGACTCCGTTGCTCGATTGCCACTTCAAGTTTGGAATCAACAAGATCGACTGAATAGAGCTTCCATTGATCTTTGCAGTTCCCCAATCGGTTTCAACGGTGACTAGTTTTACGTCAGTGGCGCCTGTGATGGAGTCGCCGTTGATCATGACTACCGTCGTGGTTACATCTTCGCGAGTTGCAAATCGAATTCCAGCGATCTCTGACAATGGGATCGCTGCTTCACCGAACGCGGTCTTAATGTTAACGACGTCAGCTTCGATGAGAGTTCCCGTAATGAGGCTAGCGCTCATCAATTCGACTGTGACATTAAGTGGCCTTGTCGATGCTTCCAACTTTTCTATTGGAGTCGTTCCCTCCGGTACTGCTTGTGCAACTGCCACCTGTGCGGCGGACGGAGCTATCCCAATTGCGCTTACGAATGCGAGAGTGAGAGCAACGATTGAACACTTATAAAAACTCATTGGCATATTACCTTCAAGAAATGCAGCTGTTGAAAGATTAACTGTTGATTGAGTTTTCATTTTAATCAGAAATCGGAACAACGCGAGCAACTTGCAGAAAACTCCCCGAGCCTCGTCCACTACGAATCTACTTAATCAGTTTTTTTCACGCAGCGAGGTAATCCAACGTTCAAGATCAGCTGGCCAAGGCATCACAAACTTCAAGATTTCACCAGTTGTCGGATGTACAAACCGAAGCGTTGATGAATGGAGTGCTTGTCGAGGAGCTTTCGAGCGGTCCTCGCGTTTCAGAACTTTCGTTCCGTCCCATGATTTCCAATAGATTAAGTCCCCACAAATTGGGTGCCCTGCTTCAGAAAGGTGGATACGAATTTGATGCGTTCTACCGGTCTCAAGTTTGCACTCGATAACACTATAATCCCCAAGCGTTTCGACCGGACGAATATGGGTGATTGCACGTTGAGCTCCTTCGGCGTTCGGCAACAGGGTACTTCCACGGTGTCCATCACCGCGATCCCGGATGAGATGGTTATCAAAAGTTTGTGCAGTTGGGTGCCCTTGGACAACTGCGAAGTATCTGCGATCGATCGCATGCTTTCGAAATGACTGGCCAAGAAGCGTGGCCGCGCGGCGTGTTCTCGCGAAAATCATCAGCCCGCTCGTGTCGCGATCAAGGCGATGTACCGCAATGATGTTCAATCGCGAAGCCAAGGATTCGGCAGCAGCATTTTGACGAACGATATCTTGAGGGCCTTTACGCTTTTTCCGACCACGTTCTTCGACAGGAACGCCTCGTGCATCGAGCTTCGAATCCAAGCGTCTTTTGCGTAGATAGTGCGAAAGGGCAAGCGGCATCAATTCTTCGAGCGTCGGCTGAAGCTGGCGTCGCTTCTTCTTCATTCGCTGTTCTTCAAAATGCCGCACCGAAGTGATACCGGCTGGCTTTTCTACAACAATTATTTCGTCATCGACATGAACAAGCTTGAGCGACTCTGCACTTACGGGTTTGGGTAACGCATTTTTCCAAACCTTTAATGTGTCCTTCACGGTCAATCGTCTAGACGGATCAAGGCAGAGATTTCCATTGACTTGTACATGTCGATTGAGAATCAAACGACGCGATTCCCCCCACGATTCACCGAAAGATTCGAACGGGCGTATCTTTTTAAGCACAGCCGCTAAGGTCTGACCGCTGTCGGATTCAGCGATCGCATATGTTTCAAACGTTGGACTTTTCATTCCTCAATCATAATCAAACACGACGCTTTCTTTAAGCGTGGTTTTCCATTGATTTCCAACATTGTCAAACAGTCACAATCCATCCAAACTTCCAGGGACCCGATTTCGTAAGAATTCGGACTTCGAATGAAACAAGACAATTCAGTGCGACTTTCAGGTGTGTTACGACATCAGCCACTGGTGCGAACGCTCATTTTTTCAGTTGTCGGAGCACTAGTACTATCTACGACTTTAGTTCAGAATACCTTCGGTTTCGCTTGAGATAAGCAAGTATTCATGATCCATTCATTGAGGTTTTCGTGTCTTCGCCTATTCGACTTTTGTGTTGTAGCTCAACGATGGAAGGTGGCGGCAGCGAGCGACAAATGGTCAATCTTATCCGAGGTCTAGACCGATCGATTGTCTCCCCTGAATTGTTTCTCTTAGATCGAAAGGGAGCTCTGTTAGACGACGTTCCTACCGACGTCCCAATCAAAGCCTACTGGCAAGAGCACAAGCAATCGCGTTTCTATTTTCCGGGGCGTGTTTTTGCTTCACAAACGAAGATGCTGAGCAACGTGATTCAGCGCGAGCGTCATAAAGTAGTCTATGAGCGATTGTTCCATATGGCACTTATCGCGGGTACTGCCGCTCGACGGGCTGGAGTTCCTCACGTTGCAACAATCGTCAGTCCTCCTGACCAAGATCTGCTTCGTACCGAGAACCGATTTGTTTGGCTTAAGCGATGGATTCTTGCAAGTTCCTATCGTTCGGCAGCTCGACTTCTTGCGGTTAGCCAAGGTACTGCCGATAACGCGTCGAAGTTCTATCGCATCCCAAGAGATCGCTTTGAAGTCATGCCAAGCCCCATCGATCTCGAGCGAGTGGAAAGACTACGTCATGAAGCTGGCTATGAAACTCTGATGAGACCAGACCGAAAACAACTCATATCGATCGGTCGTTTGAGCGAAGAGAAAGGACACAGTTGCCTTGTTAAAGCCATCGGTCTTGTGACGCGAAAAACAAGCCTGAACGTTGAACTGCATCTGGTTGGCGATGGACATTTACTTGATGGCTTGAAGAAACAAGCTTTTGACGAAGGGGTCGCAGATCGAGTAATTTTTCACGGCCAAATTGCCAACCCATTTCCACTCCTTTGTCGTGCTGATCTGTTCTGCTTGCCATCGCTTTACGAAGGCTTACCTAATGCTTTGCTAGAAGCGATGGCAGTCGGAGTACCAGCCATGGCGAGCGATTGCGAAGGAGGGATCCGTGAAGTCAGCTTAAACGGTGCATTGTGTACGTTAGTAAGCCGCGACGATCCTATCGAATGGTTCAAAGCCATTCAATCTCGTTTCGATTCTCCCTTGCTCGCACTCGAACGCGCAGCTTCCGCGCAGAACCATGTCGAGCAACACCACGCATTACCGAAATGGGTGAAACAGATGGAACAGATTTTCGTTGACATCGCATCGAATTCATAGCAATTAGGCTATCAATACGATTCCAATTTCACAGGCACAAAGTATTCGGTACTTTGCTCAGAAATGGTTTTCGTAAGGTGAATTCTGCCCCATTGCTTTGAATTCAGGCGGAATCGCAAATGCTTCTCCGAACCCTGACGCATGATGATCGATGCGTCATTTCTCATGTCGAACCTTAGTTAGATATTACCAATGTTTACTGTCGGATTATTCAATTTGCTTTACGCTTTGGCTCTCCGATAATTGGAACTTGTTTTGAATCTGTTTCAAAACTCCAGTTCAGTATTAAGACTGCAGGACTGCTGTTCCACATGCAGTCGAATCGCGAGACGCATTCGGTTTCGTGATGATAGAGCAACAGTCTTTGGAATGTGGATTCAAAAGATTGATTTACCCCGTTCGTCTTTGGAGAGAAGCGTAATGTTGATTCAAGTAAACGGTAAAGGATTCGAACTAACACAAGAACTTCGAAATGAGGTAACACACAAGTTGGAAGCCGCGCTAGACAAGTTCAGCGATCGAGTTTGCCGGGTAAATGTATTTCTTGAGGATGAAAATGGGCCAAAGAAGGGCCTCGATAAGTCGCTTCGCGTCGTGATAGATATTGAACGCATTCCGATGATTATCGTCGAGGAAAAAGGTGAGGTATGGCATGGGCTTATAGACCAAGTCGTAGAAAGAGCCTCTTACACGGCGAGTCGCCAAATCGATCGCCACCGATCGAGAAGTAATCGTACAAGCGTGGCTGGCAAGTCGTCCATGTCACTGAATTGGTCATTGGAGTGATTTGCTTACCAACGCGTGGAAAAAGTTTCTGCACTTAAGCCTTTAGGAGCCACGCATGCGAGACCCAAACAGCAACTCAAGAAATGAAGAATCCGCGTCTTATAGTCATTACGCGGAGCTTGCGCAACGAGTGCAAGAATCACTCGCTTGGCACTTAAAGTCGCTTTCCATAACCAACACGGGTCTGGGACTCGTGTTGCAAGGAGAGTGCGATTCTTATCATGCGAAGCAAATGGCTGAAGAGTTGGTAATTAGATACACAAGTGAACGAATATTGGAAAACAATCTAGTTGTCACTTCGGGCCCGCGCTGTGATGAATAAACCGCCAGAAGTAAGACCTCCGAATTCACCGGTTCATCGAACGTGACGCCAACTCGAGCCATGATCAAACCCACCCGCTTCGAAAAGATATTCTATCCATCGTTTTTCTCCTCCGAGATTCACGGTGCGTTTGTTCATGCTCATAAGATTTCCCTTAAGAGCAAAGCCCTTCTTCAAACGATCTCGTCGGTAAACTGCCCGTCTATCGATGGATGGATTTCGAACAGTCTTCGATGCGAAGGGGATCGAACTGATACCATAGTGCAAGTTGCTGAGGCAATCGATGCTGACATGATCGCTATGACAGCCGACGTTCCTGATCGATTCCCAGATGGGCTTCGCGCGACTATATCGGAACGAGCTCTTAGGAAAGCTTGTTGCGCAGTAGCAGTTGTTCCTGTTGAACCCATGCGAAAAAGCCTATACTGATCGAATGAATAATCGCAATCCCGATCCGGAGTGGTACCGAATAGAGGTAGCCCAGTCGTTAACCGAACATGGTTCTACGCTGGAACGAGGACTTGCCTCTGATGAAGTTCTAAAACGGCGTCTGCAATTTGGTAAGAACCTACTTACGGTCCGTGCCGGAAAGGGGCCGATACTTCGCTTTTTGTTGCAGTTTCATCAGCCATTGATCTACGTATTGCTTCTCTCGGCCGCAGTAACGATGTGGCTCAAGGAACCAGTCGACGCGAGTGTCATTCTCGGTGTTGTCCTTCTGAATGCGGTTATAGGTTTCGTTCAAGAATCACGAGCCATACAAGCGATTTCAGCTTTAGCGAAAAGCATCGTTACCGAAACTACGGTTATACGTGACGGTCTGCGCCAACGACTTGCTTCGGTAGATCTCGTTCCTGGTGATATTGTTGTCATGGCAGCTGGCGACAAAGTCCCGGCTGACATGCGATTATTGCAAGTTAACGAGCTACGAATCGCAGAAGCTGCATTAACCGGCGAATCGTTACCCGTCGATAAAAGCACGGCTACTTTATCCGCTAGCGCTGGATTAGCAGACCAAACCAACATGGCTTTTTCGTCAACCCTGGTCACGTCGGGGCAAGGCATTGGACTTGTAACGGCGACCGGTGATCGAAGCGAAATTGGTCGTATATCTCATCTGATTGATACTGCCGATGAATTGGTCACACCGCTCACGTTGCGTTTGGCCCACTTAAGTAAAGTCATGCTTTGGATGATCTTACTGTTAGCTTCTATCAATTTTGCGATCGGTTGTTGGTGGCATGGCAAGCCAGCCATCGATATGTTGCTAGCCTCCGTCGCACTATCAGTCAGTGCGATTCCCGAAGGCCTTCCCGCCGCTTTGACTATCACGCTTGCTATCGGTGTTGCACGAATGGCAAAGCGAAAAGCAATTATTCGGAAACTCCCTGCCGTTGAGACCCTAGGAGGGACTACTGTCATTTGCTCCGACAAAACGGGAACCATCACCGAAAACCAAATGACAGTGACGGAGATACAAACCGTTTCCGGAACCTATCGCGTGACTGGTGGTGGTTATGCTCCTGAGGGACAGCTGATCTGTCATGAAGGTCCTTGTTCCGGCCCGGCTGATCTTTCCGATGATATTGCCCTCGAGCGATGTCTACGAGCAGGGGTTCTTTGTAACGATTCGGACTTACGATTCAAGGAGAATCAATGGCAGATCGAAGGAGACCCTACCGAGGGCGCGTTACTTGTTGTTGCGAGAAAGGCTGGTTTTGAGCTAGACGAACTCCGGTCGGAACGCCCTCGTTTGAGCGTAATTCCCTTTGACTCTGATCGCCAGTTAATGGCTACGCTTCATCATGTTCCAGGTGATGAGCAACCGGTAGTTTTTGTAAAGGGAGCCGTGGAACAAGTGATCCGACGTTGTCGTGACGCATACGACTCCGAGGGCGATTGCGTGGAACTTAAGCATAGTGAAATCCAAAATCACGTAGAGCGGTTAACACTGAAAGGGCAGCGTGTGTTAGCCTTCGCGAGACTACGCCTGAAGCCAGGAAGCACTAGTGTCTCAGAACAGGATCTCGAGGGAACACTCACCTATCTCGGGCTGCAAGCGATGATCGATCCTCCGCGATCGGCTGTTATTGCTGCCGTGCAATCTTGTAAGCTTGCCGGAGTGCAAGTGAAGATGATCACAGGAGACCACGCTGGAACTGCGACGGCCATTGCAAGACAATTGAATCTCATTACGGAATCGCAAACAGCAATCACCGGTAAAAACCTTGCGGAAACGTCCGATGAAGACCTTCCTGAGCTTGCAGAGAAGCATTCGGTTTTCGCTCGTGTAACTCCCGAGCATAAGCTGCGACTCGTTCGAGCTCTCCAATCGCGAGGGCACATCGTCGCCATGACAGGAGACGGAGTCAACGACGCACCCGCACTGAAACAAGCCAACGTTGGTATCGCGATGGGTATCACGGGAACAGATGTTTCAAAAGAAGCAGCCGATATGGTCCTCACCGATGACAACTTTGCCACGATCGTCTCATCGGTCGAAGAAGGACGAAGTGTCTTCGACAACTTGACGAAGTTCATTGTCTGGACCATCCCCACGAATGTAGGGCAAGGTCTTGTTTTGCTGGCCGCCGTTGTCCTAGGCACAGAGTTGCCAATACTTCCAGCACAAGCTCTTTGGATCAATATGACCACGGCAGTGCTCCTAGGACTGACACTCGCTTTCGAACCGAGAGAAAAGACCTTGATGCAACGTCCTCCCCGCGATCCCAAAGCTCCCATCTTGAATCATGAGCTAGTTATGCGTACAGGGCTACTTGGATTGCTGCTCTTGGCAGGAGCCTTTGGTTTGTTTTGGTGGATGCTTTCGATTCGCGAATCAACCTCAGCTGAAGCTCGTACAGTTGCCGTAAACGTTTTTATACTCGGCTCGATTGCGTACTTGTTTAATTGTCGCTCAATGACCCAATCGATATGGTCGATAGGTTGGTTTTCAAACGTGTGGATGCCCGTTGGAGTAGTGGCGATGATGCTTTTCCAATTGGCTTTCAATTACATCCCATTT
>JAIYDQ010000314.1 GCA_027487375.1 Planctomycetaceae bacterium | reverse complement strand
GATACATTCGCGCAGGATACAGCGAACGGCTGGATGAGCTCCGCGGGTTAGCCGGTGGCGGTAAGGAGTGGATCGCGCGATACCAAGCTTCCCAAATCGAAGCGACTGGCATCTCGTCGCTCAAGATTGGTTTCACAAGCGTCTTCGGTTACTACTTGGAAGTCACGAACACGCATCGCGATCGAATTCCTGTAAACTTCATTCGTAAACAAACTTTGAAGAATGCTGAACGCTACATCACGCCCGAATTGAAAGAGTACGAAGAGAAAGTACTTGGAGCAGAGGAGCAAGCTGCGGCGGTCGAGTACGAATTGTTTGTTGAATTGCGAGAAGCAGTCCATCAACATACGGCCGGTTTGCAAATCACAGCAGACACGCTTGCCGAGTTGGATGTGCTAGCCGGGCTTGCAGAGCTGGCTGTGAAGCAAAACTACGTCAAGCCAAAGATTATCGACGAGCCGCGACTGGAACTGAGCGACGGACGGCATCCTGTTCTCGATTCGATGTTGGCTCAAGGATCTTTTGTTCCGAACGACACGTTTGTTGGAATGGAACATGGCCGGATTCTGCTGATCACCGGCCCCAACATGGCTGGTAAGAGTACTTACATTCGTCAAACGGCACTGCTCGTTTTGATGGCACAAATGGGAAGCTTTGTACCGGCTCATAAAGCGACTGTGGGAATTGCGGATCGGATCTTTGCACGCGTCGGTGCGAGTGACGAACTTTCGCGAGGACAAAGTACCTTCATGGTCGAGATGGTGGAGACCGCTCGTATTTTGAATACCGCTAGCAGTCGATCGCTCGTTATCTTGGATGAAATTGGTCGCGGTACCAGCACCTACGACGGAATTTCGCTTGCCTGGGCCATCGTTGAACATTTGCATGACAAGCTCAACGCACGGACTCTCTTTGCGACACACTATCACGAGCTTGTTCAGCTCGAACAATCCCATGATGGAGTTCGTAACTACAACGTTGCCGTCAAGGAATGGGACGACCGTTTGGTGTTCCTGCATCGCATTACCAAGGGTGGTGCCGATAAAAGTTACGGTATCCAAGTCGCTCGGCTGGCCGGCATACCTGCGTCAGTGAATGATCGCGCGAAGGATATCCTAAGCCAGCTCGAAATCGATCACCTCGATCGAAATGGCCAATCGAAGATCAGCCCGCCTCCGAAAAGAACGGGATCTCATATTCAAATGACGCTTTTTCAGATGGGCGAGCACCCGATGGTCGACCAATTGAAGGAGC
Source organism: Planctomycetaceae bacterium (assembly GCA_027487375.1). Classification (GTDB taxonomy): domain Bacteria; phylum Planctomycetota; class Planctomycetia; order Pirellulales; family Pirellulaceae; genus JAIYDQ01. The sequence goes on along the minus strand of JAIYDQ010000314.1, from coordinate 1,771 downwards.
TGGACATCACGCAACTGACCCCGATGGCCGCATTGCAGTTGCTAGAAAAATGGCGTAACGAGATTGCCAGTCAGCCTGGCAATTGAAACAGCCCCAAAAGACCCGATAAGATCTGCCGCCTGCGTTAATGGTATGGGCTTTGCGGGAAAGGCTTCTGTCGATCGATCATTTTGCTCTAAAGTCGTATCGCTTTCACGAACTTATCAGAAACCATATAGTATGAATATCTGCACCTCATTGCGTTCGTCTTTGCATGTGTCATTACGTTCGTCGTCAACAATATTTACTTCTTGGGGATATTCCGCCATGCGATCGATTCTTTCGATGGCTCTCATTTGTGCAGTTGCCGGGCAGTTGTCAGCAGCACCTGCCTCCAGCATGTTTCATAAGACAAGTCACGATTTCGGCACCGTCGCGCGTGCGGCGAAGACTGAAGTTCGCTTCGAATTCGATAATCCATACGCTCAGCCGCTCCACATTCGCGGCGTCCGTGCGAGCTGTGGATGTACCACACCGATTGTCGAGACCGAGACAGTTCCGCCGGGCGGCCGTGGAAGCATCTTGGCTAGATTCAACACCGGAACATTCACCGGTGCGCGATCAGCCACACTGACCGTTAGCATTGATCGGCCAACGTTCACCGAAGTCCAACTGCACGTAAAGGGCTACATCCGAAGCGATATGGTCGCCAACCCAGGCGAAGTTTCCTTTGGAACGGTTCGCGAAGGCCAAGACAGCACCGCTTCAATCGACATCGACTACGCTGGTCGGTCCGATTGGAAGCTTTTGGAAGTCACTTCTCAGGATTCCTTTGTCGCCGCGAAGCTTGAACAAGTAAGTCGATCTGGTGGACGAGCCAAATACAAGCTGATCGTAAATCTAAATGGTTCCGCTCCCTCCGGTCTTCTCCAAACCGAAGTCATGCTGCGAACCAATGATCGCAATCTGACTCGAGTGCCTATCAAAGTGAATGCGAACATCCAGTCGGACGTAGCGGTCAGCCCTCAAATGATGGCTCTGGGCGAAATCAAGCCCGGTGATTCGGTTCGCCAAGTTGTAGTCGTCCGAGGCTTCCAACCATTCAATATTGTCAACATCAATAGCGAAGAGTTTGATATCAAGTTCGAGCCAAGCTCGGAAGCCAAGCCACTTCACACATTGCCCCTTACGCTTTCGCCTCGAAATGGGACAGGCGAAGTCAAAGGGAAGATCTTCGTCACGACCGATCTTCCCGGAGACCAAGTCGTCGAAGTAGGCGCCGTCTACCGTGTCAGAACGGCTCAGTAGACTGCGAAGCTTGAGATTTCCAGTGGGCTGCTTTCGCAAGATTTCAGCCCACCCTGTGCGCCAAGCCACGTAGCCTCGACTCTCCGAGACGAGCACTGAACGCGTCTCCGAGCTACAAAAGTAAGCCAACGGCATTTAGGAAACCAGATCTTGGTTGGGCAGCGTCCGGTTTTCGAAGGAGTTCAGGCATTTGCCGCTTTTGGCAAATCCAAGGTGCAGGGCGGCTAAAGGCTGTACTCCAAATCGGTTGCGATCGATTATCGAGCTCAACCTAGCTTTGTCTGACTAGAAAAAAATCCTATTCCTTGTTTATCACGATATCTGCTACGAATTCTGCAAATTCTGTATTTTGCCAGCTAAAAACAGCACCTTGTTGAGTTCTCAAAGGCAAAGTACTCCCTTTCAGTCAGTTTCAGAGTAGATCGGAGCGAAACGGACTTCTGCGAGAGCCTTCTTGTGTTCGAGGGCGGATTGCGACTATCCT
>JAIYDQ010000183.1 GCA_027487375.1 Planctomycetaceae bacterium | reverse complement strand
TTTGTAGGCGATTCTGCCAGAGCAATCGAGGGAAAGACCAGGCAAACAAGCGGCCAACTCCAGACGCAAAAAGAAACACTCCGAAACGAAAACAGCCGCGACAGTAAATGTGCGGCTGATTTTGGTAGTCCGACGTCCAGGTTCATACAGATCACTCGTCTAGATTACTCGTCGTGCGGTTAAGCCTTCTCGTTCAAACCCCATGCGGCGATCAAAGTGTCCGCGCCAGGAGTAAGCTTTCGAAGCTTCACAATGATTGCAGCTTTTTCAGTCTTGGAAGCCTTCTTTGACTTCTCAGCCAACTTGGTAACTTTCTTTGCACGTGATTTTCGTCTTCGAAGTTCTCGTTGGCGCTCTGTTCCTGCCATTGTCTCTCAAATCCTGTAATGTTGTTTTCAAAACTCCCGAAGATCACCGCTTGGCGACACTATCGTTTCGGGATACACCTCTATTAATTGAATATAAACTACCTCTGACCGACCAAAACGTCAACGAGATCGACCTTGAGAATGTTTCGGTCGCGCCCCATTTCGCACTGTTTTAGGGACAAACACTTGATGGAAACCGTTTTTTCAAAAATCATTCGCCGAGAAATCCCAGCGACGATTGTCTATGAAGATGATTTGAGCCTTGCGTTTTTGGACATTTTCCCCAAAGCTCCGGTCCATGTCCTGATCATTCCCAAGAAGCCGATCGAGTCTTTGGAACACGTTCAGGAAGAAGACCTTCCGCTCATCGCTCACCTGTTTTCAGTAGTAAAGAAGGTGGCGGCACAAACTGGGGTTGCCGAATCGGGCTACCGAATCGCAATTAACTGCGGGAAAGAAGGTGGCCAGGAAGTCCCACACTTGCACCTGCACCTCATGGGCGGAAAACAGCTCTAACCCTCCCAAGTAGCCACGTCTCTCCGAGACGCATGGATTCCGCGTCTCTGAGAGACGCGGCTACTCGAGAATTTTTTTAACGCCAAGTTAAGGCGCAAATCCTAAAGCTTTTTGTCCAAAGCAAGCTGGTGGAAGAAGTGAGGAATCGAATCCTGATTCTTCAAGAGCCAATCAATGTTCGGTTCGCCGCTCATCGCTTTGGCGATTGCTTTCGTAGTCGCCTCACGATTCACTTTGAACAAAAGCTCCGGATCGTAGTCCGCGTCAACAATCGAAGGTTCAAGCCAAACGCTGACAATAATACCTAGCTCTTCTGCCTTGCTCTTCGGAATGTGACCCGCGCGAACAGCATCCAGAACTCCGTGAGCGATTGCTGCTTGTACGGTTCCCATCAAAATATTGGTGTACTTCGCACTGTTTACCGTGACTTTGCTGACCATTACCGTCGCAGGCTTTACCATGACATCGCTGTTGAGGATCGCGAAGACTTTGGTATGGCCCTTCACTTGATTGCCGATGAGATTCGCAATAGCGTGGCCTACGGGTCCGTCGAGCTCACCGATAATGACCTCAGGCTCCGCCGCGGACCAAACCGGAGTGTCCTCGACGAGAGCTTCTCCGCATCGCAACAAAATTCTTCCGGTGACGTTCTTGTTCGATTTCTTACTTGGCTTCTTTGCAGAAGCAGCTTTCTTCTTTGCCATGATAAATTTGTCAATTCACGCAGGGGGTGTAATGTTGAGAATATTCGACTTCAACATGCACTTCGAAAATCATGTCGGGCTGGATGCCGGATGAAGTTCTGGATGCAGATAGATAAATGACTTTCCGAGCCTTCCACCGTAATTGCCAGCAGAGATGCGTACAAGTCCCTTAGTGTTAACGGATGCATTGATCGACGCATAAGTTGCTTGTCGAACTGCCTCCAAGTCGCGTCCGTTGATAATGATTTCCATGATCGAGGTTACGCCATCAGGGACCTTAGAAGCGGCTCCGAGTTTATCCTTGAGTGTAGGGCAGAACTCTGCATACGTGCCTGCGATCAGAAACTTGTAGCTGCTTCCAGCCTTGCTCCCACTTGCGGCAACCCCACCAGGGAATGTAGTAATCACTCCCGGCGAAGCATCGGCCGCAGCGGCAGCTAGCTCAGCCGCTTCAATCGCGGCCTCTTCAGTGGCCCCCATAAACCAAAGGTTTCCCCCCATCAGTCCGTCCGCATATCCGAAGCGACGCGACAAAAAGAAATCCCCGCCAAGTGTCGGAATGACCCAACCGGGCTCTCCGAAACGGATATCACGAAACTCATGTCGATCGCCGAAAAAAGCAATCTTCCGACCAAGCTTGTAATAAGGATCAGACACGAGTGCATTGAAACATCTCGTCGTCGGACATGTCAGAATGTTTTGAGAGATTCGAGCGAGCATTACTCGCTCTAAATGCTCTACGCGGTCCTTCCGAAATCTGGGGACATGGAACTGCAGATAAGCTCCAACGCGTCCATCAGGCGTAATCTGATCGGGGCTCGAACCATCGACATAGGATTCAATGCCAGCTTCGCAATCGCACAAGATTGTACTACTTGCATGTCCAGTAGCAGCCATAAGCGCCGCGTCGATCCACTTACGATTGCCGGCTGTAACCAGCACTCGACCGTAGATACTCCGAAATGCTTCAGCGTATGTATCTTCAACCAGATCCGAGTTAATATGTAGCAGGCTACTCATGATGCAACTCGCCCACGTCCGACAAATGTGTTGCTTTCAGTAACA
>JAIYDQ010000205.1 GCA_027487375.1 Planctomycetaceae bacterium | reverse complement strand
TCGTCATTAAGTCGCACGGCAAATAAGTCTGCATGTCGGCGATCGAGGCTCGAGAAATCAAATCGCGATCTGGAGTTTTATTCCATGCTGCATCTAAAAACGAGAACGGATCACAATCCGGCAGTTGCTCGACGAACGACTCCTGATACATATCTGAACGCGTCGCCTCGTTAAAAATTTGTAGCCAACGCATGTATCGCCTTGCCGGCGGTTCTCCCAAGGCTTCTCCGAATCGCTTGACGCGTCGAATAAAAGAGCGACGGTTATTGGATTCTTTCCAGCGTTGCACAATGGAGCTTTGCAAAAGCGGATGCAGCGGCATAAATTTCCGGACTTTCTCACTTAGGTGCAACGCTTTGTATCGATCGTATCCGGCGAAGAGCTCATCGCCACCGTCGCCACTCAATGCGACCGTGACTTGCGTACGAGTCTGCTCGCATAGATACCAAGTAGGGACCGCAGAGGAATCGCTAAATGGTTCGTCGTAGTGATATGCGAGCGTATCTAGAACAGAGAGCGCGTCGGGAGTTACCTCGAATCGACGATGCTCGGTACCAATATAGGAGGCTACTTTTTGAGCATAACTCGTTTCGTCAAAATCAGCATCGGAAAACCCGATCGCGAATGTTCTAATCGGTGTTTGCAATTGCTTCTGAGCGATCGCCACAATGAGCGACGAATCGATACCACCTGAAAGAAACGCGCCGAGAGGAACATCGCTTCGGAGTCGCAAAGATACGGCATCGGTAGCAAGCTCACGAACTTCCTCGATTGCCTGCGATTTCGTCTTTGCCTCTTCGCGGTTCCAGTCAATCGACCAATAAGACTTGGTTTGAAAGTCTTCTCCTTTATAAACGCCTACATGACCAGGCGGCATCTTTTTTACCGACTGATAGATTGACCAAGGATGGGGAATGTATTGATAAGTAAAATACATATCCAAAGCCGTCGGATCTATTTTTCGCGCAAGGTTCGGTATTTCGCATAACGCTTTGAGCTCGCTAGCGAAGGCTAGTCGGCCATTCTCAACGGAATAGTAGAGTGGTTTCTTTCCCATTCGATCACGGGCTAAAACTAACTGCTGGCGATTACTGTCCCAAATCGCAATGGAAAACATTCCGTTTAGCTTCGTAAAGCATTCGATCCCCAACTCTTCATATAAGTGGACGATCGTTTCGGTGTCGCTCGCGGTCGTGAATTTATGCCCGGCACCTTCCAGTCGCTGCCGAAGTTCGCGATAGTTGTAGATCTCTCCGTTGAAGACAATCTGAATCGATCCGTCTTCATTACCCAGAGGTTGATGACCTCCCGCCAAATCGATAATTGAAAGCCTTCGGAAACCGAGTGCGACTCCGGCCTTAGATTCGCCTTGGGACTGCCAATAAGCTCCTTCATCATTCGGACCACGATGAATGAGCGAATCGGTCATCCGTCGAAGCGTACTTCGGTCGATCGCCGTGTCGTCACGATACCAGACAGCTCCTGCTATGCCGCACATAGTCGCTCCTTAATATATGGAACGCTCGTCGATTTGGATGAGGGTATTAAGGCGTTCACGGAGTCGGTAGTGTCTTTCCTTCCCGGAGTGGCTGCACAAATTCTATTCTGGAAGTATACCTAGTTGGGCAGCGCAAGGTTTGCGCTGGAGTTCAGGCTTTAGCCGCGTTTTGCAAATCCAAGGTGGTCCGCGCCTAAAGGCTGTACTCCAACAAGGTTGCGATCGATTATCGTTTTCAATCTAAGACTGTCCACCTCGGTTCGATGAAAACCACAGTCGCCAGCGTTATGGACGAATAGTGTGTACAATTACGCTCATGCTTCGATAATTGGTTTGGATTTTAGGATTTCATTTCTGAGGAAGTACTCTGCTATGCAAGATGGTTTGCAACTCTCACAAACCGAATTCGCTTCGGCTTTCGGCGTTACCTTTTGGGTTCGTTCGGTATCTGTGTTTTTCATAGCCTTCGGCGGGCTGCTTGCAGTCACGTTTGCGGCCGATCCGGCGTCGCCGCCAGGGCAGGACTTTTTTATCGGTGGCTATGGCAAAGGAATCTATGTATCCAAATATCATGCTGCAGACGGTTCCATGGATACCCCAACACTGGCCTGTGAAGTCGTGAATCCTTCTTATCTGTGTCAGCATCCGAAGATGCCGGTGATTTACGCGGTTCGTGAGATGAATCGCGGAAAAAATATGCCAGGCCAGTCGACGATTTTCGCTTTTCGATGGAACGCCGAGAGTCGAAAGCTTGAGCAGCTTAGCGAGACCGAAATCGATGGTGATGGTCCTTGCTATGTCGCGGTGGACGAAGAAGGCATGTTTGCATTCGTAGCCAATTACTCAAGCGGCTCTGCGGTATCTTATGCAATCGGTAGCGACGGAAGCATCAAGAACCAACTTGACCATGTCCAGCATCCAACCATTGAACAAGCAGGCGTTACTAAGAAGCCGCGTGGTCATTGCATCCAGATGGACCCGACAAACCGATGGACTCTAGTAGCCGATCTCGGGTTGGATCGTGTCTTTGTTTATCGATTTGACGTTGATCATGGAAAGCTGATGCGCAACCCAAGTTATGAAGGTCTTAAAACAAAGCCCGGCGCAGGCCCTCGACAGATCGCTTTTCATCCTAGTGGTAAGTTTCTCTTTGTGATTAACGAGTTGAATTCGACATTGACCGCGGCATCATGGAACGCTGAAACGGGAGTGCTTCAAGAGCTCTCAACCGTTCCAACTCTTCCGTCGGACTTCCAAGAGAAAAACTCCACTGCTGCTGTTCACGTTAGTCGCGATGGGAAAACTGTCTATGGAAGCAATCGCGGGCATGACTCGATCGCCATCTATCGCTTCGACGACCAATCCGGTGCTTTGAAATTGCTTGGACACCAGTCTACCGAAGGAAAAACGCCTCGCGATTTCAAGCTGACGCCGGATGGACGATTTCTACTAGCGGAGAATCAAAACAGCGATTCCATTGTTGCGTTGGCGATCGATGAGAAAACGGGGATGCTGACGCCGACTGGTAAGCGAATCGATGTTCCTAAGCCATCGTGCATCGAATTTTTGAAGACGACCCCGTAGCAGATGTCGTAAGACATCTGAAGACTTCAAGTTTCGCTTTAGTTACCACCGACTCCGGAATTCTTACGAATTCCGCTACTGGTAAAACAATCTCGACATGGCATCAAACCTGCATAAAGAACTTTGGAAGTTGTTTTGAACTCATCTCATACAGATTCATCTGAACCAGCGTCATCCGCCTTGTTAGATGCGGCTTCACAAATTGAACAAGCCATCAAGATTGCCGTGGGGGCTCATTCCGGGCAACGCGACAAAGCGGGTACGGCTTACATTCTTCATGTTCTTCGAGTCATGCTTACATTGAGTGATCCGATCGCAATGCAAGCGGCAGTTCTTCACGACGTTGTTGAAGATACTCCGACAACGGTAGAGGATTTAGCGCGTGGTGGAGTCCATCCGAAAGCGTGCGAAGCGGTTCGATTGCTAACGCATGACAGCCAGGACTCGCATCCGGTTGCTTACGCTGAATATGTGATACGAATCGGTGCTAATCCGATTGCAAAAGCTGTAAAACGTGCCGACCTACACGACAACTATCGTTTGGATCGCGTTGTCTTGCGATCTTCACATCAAGCTGCTGATCTTCTTCGGATCCAAAAGTACATCCTGAGTTATCAGTACTTGAGCGATCAAATCACGGCCGACGAGTATCGGACGCGAATGAGTTCTCTCGCTTAAGCAATCTTCTTCTCCAACCAGCTATTGAATTGCCTTACGTTTTTTTGACGCTGTTTTCATGGACAGCGCCACTTTGAACCTGACAAACAATCACAACTCTGCTGGAGTACAGCCTTTAGGCCCTGAGCAACTTGGATACTCCAAAAGCGGCTAAAGCCTGGACTCCAGCGCATTGTGGCGATGTCCAATCAAGACTCGCGTTTAGGCAATCCACGCAAAAATTAACGATTGCAAAGATTTTGCTTATTAAGCAAAAGTTTCTGATTGATGTGTGCCGATACTCAGGGGTGGATGGAATGAATTTTCTGTCTACGAAGAGTTTGCTGACAAATGCCATTCTGAAATCGAGATTGCTATCAAAAGCTGGCTCGATAGTCGGAGTGCGTTCACCCCCCCTGAGAACGGATGCTTTAACGTGAATCGCTCACTAACCCTACTGGTCGCCTTGGTCGCGGTTGCGAGTCAATGGCTCACACTTCCAATTCAGGCAGATGAACCGACACCAGCAAGTCGACAGTCGACGCGCAATGTGGCTAGCCGCGAAGGGAAGTCTTCGCAGCCAGTTGGTTCGGGAGTGAGTCGAAAGGCGAGCCAGCAAGCGGCGGCTCCTAAAGCCAACCAAAGTCAGAACCAAGTCAGGCAAGCTTCCGCGACCTCAAGACGTCCTTCGGGAAGTGGTGTCGCTCAAGCCAACCATATCATTAGCATACAGAAATCAGATCCTGTGCTGCAGCCCGGCGAATACATCGTCGACGAGGGAGCACCGATGGTCGAAGGTGCCGCTTCGTGCGATTCGTGCGGCGTAGGTAGCTGCGATGGATCGACTTGCGGATCACCAGCTAGAACCAATTGGGGTTATGACTTATGCAATCCTGGTCGAGGTAGCAAGCAGCTTGTTCTGTGTTTACCGAGCCACGGTTGGGTACAAATGGACTACCTGATGATGTGGCAACGTGGGATGAACATCCCGCCACTTTTGACAAGTCAACCCAACGCCAACACAGCTCCATCGCTTATCTTGGGTAACGAAGACATTATGGATGGAAGGCTTAACGGAGGACGACTTCGATTCGGATGGTGGTTTGCCAATAATCCAAACCTCAGCATCGAAGGCGAATATCTCGGGATTGGCAAGAGCGAGTATGCTTTTGAACGATCTGCTGTGGGCACTCCAATTCTCGCTCGACCATTTTTCAACACCCAAACAGGCAACGAAGATGCCGAACTGATATCCAACACAGGCTTGAGCGGACGCTTCAACGTAGCTGGTACTTCCCAGTTTGATGGAGCGGCAGTTCGGTTCAAGCGATTGTTATGCTGCAGCAGCGGTTGTGGTTGCTCGCCAGTATCGTGCGGACCAGTGCCAACGCAATCGAGAATCGACGCAACACTCGGATGGAGATTCTTTCAACTCAAGGAAGGTTTGAGCATCACTGAAACACTTCTTGAGACCGGCCCGAACCGAAGCTACCTGATCAATGACTCGTTTGAGACTCGTAATCAGTTCAACGGCGTCGAGTTGGGTGTTCAATGGCAAGGTCGTCGCGGCTACTGGTCTTGTGACAGTCTGATGCGATTGAGTCTTGGGAACAATCTTCAGACAGTTGAGATCGATGGTTCGACTTTGATCAATAACCAAACACCAGCAGGACCGGCTGGTGGCTTCTTGGCTCAACGTTCCAACATCGGAACCTACACAGCGGAAACCTTCGCAGTGGTTCCCGAGCTAGGAATTAATCTTGGCTATCAATTGACTCCTCGTTGGCGAGCCAATGCGGGATACAACTTTATCTACTGGAGCAGCGTAGCTCGCCCAGGTGACCAAATCGATACAGATTTAAATCCGAACCAGATTCCACCTGCTACAGTCGGTACAAGTGTCATAAATCGACCAAGTTTCACTCTGACACAGTCCGATTACTGGATACAGGGCGTCAATTTGGGACTCGAGTATCACTGGTAGACACGAGTTTCAGTACACACGGCGTGCTGATAAAGCGAAAAGCCTGAGGGAAGCCCGAATCTCCTTTGGTCTCAAAATCGACGAATAGATGTAGCTAAGGATAGCTAAGCATAACCTCGTCGAGATTCAAAATTCAAAAATGAGACAGCGATCCAATGATCTGATTGCTGCTACGACGAATAACGATTGCACACTCTGAAGGATGACGACGATGGCAAATCTGTGGAACCGATTGTTTAGCTCCCAACTCTTTAGCAATCTTGGATCTAGCAAGAAGGCGCGCCGACGCCTTGGTTCTCACACGCGTCGAGCGTTGCGGATGGAGTCGCTTGAACGACGCAGTCTGATGGCCGCCAACATCACCGGGATCGCCTTCACCGATGTGAACGACAATGGAACGTTAGATGTAGGCGACCCTCGACTCGGCGGGGTCACGGTTAATCTGTTCCGCGACGGCGGCGACGGCATCTTCAATAACGGTACTGGTGACGATATTGCTAGCGGAACGACGGTCACTACCGCCAGTGGTGTGAACCAGGGACGCTACTCCTTTAGCACAATCAACACGGTCGGAACATACTTCGTTGTACAAACCACACCAGTTGGTCAAGTTCAACGCCCCACGCAACGCATCCAGACGGTTGTTGTGAATACGGTTGCTGATGCAAACAATCTTTCTTTAGATAACTTCGATTCGCCTACAACAACTTTTGCAGCAGATGCGTCCGGCACGAATCCGAACTTCAATACCACTACCGGCTTAACAAACGTTGCTGGTGGTGTTCGAGATCTATACGCCAATGCGGTCGCCGGGATTCTGAACGTGGCAGTTGACGGCGGCGATAGCAACGCTCTCGATTTACAACCAAGTTTAACCGGGGATGGCACATTCACCATCACTTACGATGGCGATGGAACGAATGCGGCTAACGCACTGGGAACCCAGCTAGGAACCGGAACCAACAACTTCGATTTGACGCAAGGTGGAACTGCCACTTCATTCCGATTACTTGTTAACACGGAAGCTCCGAACTCCACGCTAACCTTACGAGTAAGTGGTGTCGGCGGTACCTCTACAACGATTCCAATCGCAATTGTTGACGGTGCTGGGCTTCAAACGCTAGATATTCCGTTTACTTCACTTGTCGGTGCTGCAGACTTAACCCAAATTGGTGCCATTCAAATCGACATCAATCAGGATGATGGGGTCGACACGCAGATCGATAATTTAGGTCTGTTTGGACCTGTTGTGTTCGAGCGAAACATTGCCAACTTGAATCCGATGACAATCGGTAATCAATTGTTCTTGGATCGCAACAATAACGGTCTCCTAGATGGCTCGGACACTGGCATTGGTGGAGTTTCGCTACGGCTGTATACGGACACAAACGCTAACGGCATTCTTGATCCTGCTGAAATAACGGCCCAACCTACTCCACCTACGACGACATCCTCTACATCCGGTGGATCACTCGGTCAGTATACATCCGGAGACTTGCTTCCCGGGAGCTACATCGTATTAGTTCCTGATAGTCAATT
>JAIYDQ010000194.1 GCA_027487375.1 Planctomycetaceae bacterium | reverse complement strand
GTTGCCGTGCGTGGCTGACCAAGCATCAGAAAACTATTGGTCATGTAGTAACGCTTGGTGGCTTCTTCTCGCGTGAGATAGCCCAGCTCTACAAGTGTTCTTGCGATGCGGAGGACCGACGCTCCAGGCAACTCAAGTCGCTCCGTAATCTCACGCAACGTGGCACCGTTTGGCTCGTGCGCGAGCATTTTCAGCACATCCAACCCGCGTTGGAGGCTGGTCACTTCGGATCTAGCACCCTCATCTTGCTGTCGCACCTTCGATTCGGCCTTGGCCACGTTCGCCTCCTGACATATTTCCCTAGTGAAATCGATTTCACTATTGAAACCGCCTCTACGAAACTTGTCAAGAGATTGCTAAGATATATCTGGTCTACGCGTTGCTGGATCGCTTTCGAAATCGCTTGAAGTGACGGGTATGAATTCTCATGCCTTCCAGATTATGTTATTGCGCTAATGTTAAACACTATCGAAACGCAGAATATAGATCGACAATTGGATCGGGTCTTAGTCGCTCTGGGCGAGAATCCAAATGCTTATCTTGTCGCGTTAGTTGGCATCCCGGGAAGTGGTAAGTCGACTTTGTGTGAGAAGCTCGCGAAGCGATTGCCAAAATCGATTGTTTTGCCGATGGATGGATATCACCTTTATCGAAGCCAATTGACGCCCGCAGCGATGAAACGTCGCGGAGCGCCCCACACATTTGACGCAGTGAAGCTTCGCGAGGATATCAAACGACTACGCCAAAACCATTGTGGAAGCTTTCCTGCTTTCGACCATGCCGTCAAAGATCCTGAACCGGGCGCGATTCATGTCGATGTCGACTGTTCCATCGTCATCATCGAAGGGAACTATCTCTTGCTGAAGGAATGGAATCTCGAACACTTATTTGACGTGACGATTTTTCTTGATTGCGATCTGAATGAGGCCATGATTCGCGTACAGCAGAGGCACCTCCGCTCCGGGATTGTCGCGACGATGGAAGAAGCGGCCGAACGAATCAAGGAGAACGATCTTCTCAACGCTCAAACCATTCTTGACGATGGTGCGATGGAGCGGGCCCAGTTAGTTCTTCAAAAGTGAAAGTGTCCCCCATGCTTTCGAAACAATGCGATTTGAAACCTAAAGCCACAGAGAACTCCGTGTAGCAAGCGTCCTGCACATTGCCCTGCAGCTTGTCACGACTTTCTGGACAAAAAATTCGCCACATTCCTTTTCCTAGAGGCAAGGGCAGTGGCTTTACGGCTTTGGAAATAATGCATGCGGTTGCAAGTTCGCGTGATTGAAGTGGATTCGGGCTGCAGGTACAGAGGGGGCAAGCATCGCATTCTGATTTTGCGAAGTGACTTGGTTACAAATTGCTCACTTGATCCTTCGTACTAAGCGTTGAACAAACTGGCGACAGGGACGCCGTTGCCGTCTTGGGTTGGATAGAACGGACGCCCTTCGATTTCAAACATCGTCTTGGGACTGATGCCCATCGCGCGTAGGATCGTTGCATGCAAATCCATAACGGAAATAGGATCTTCGATAGCAACGAACGGCCTCTCCACAGCTGAAGCTCCATAGAGTCGGCCTCTTTGGATTCCACCGCCAAACATCAAAACACAGGACGCCCCCGTAAAATGGCGATGCTGGCCATAGTGCTTCATCTCTTTGATTTCGTCGACGGGATCCGTGGTTTGATCGTTGGCGGTCGAGCCAGGCTTTCCTTCCATAATCATGTCTCGACTAAACTCGCTCGCCAAAACGACTAACGTGCGGTCTAGTAGTTTGCTCTTCTCTAAATCGCGAATGAGTTGGGCAATCGGTTGATCGATCTCTTTCTTCATCCGAACTAATGTTTCGTGACCGTTGGCATGAGTATCCCAGTTAAGGAAAGGAACATACTCGGTCGTCACCTCGACAAACCGTGCCCCCGATTCCACCAGACGCCGTGCCAACAAACAGCCTTGTCCAAATTGACTGACGCTGTATCGATCGTAACTCTCTTTGGGCTCCAAGTTGATATCGAATGCGGCTCGATCGGGTGAGTTCATCAGCCGATGGGCATTCTCCATCGATCGCAACAAAGATTGTTGCTGGAAATCGCTCATCGCATCGCGTTGAGGATGTTGATCAATCAATTTTTTATACAACGCATAGCGGTTTTGAAAGCGTGTGCTTTCCATGCCTTTCGGAGGTCGCACCGATTGCGCTGCCTCGGCTGGATAGGGAAGAACCATCGGACCATACTCGCTTCCAAAGAAGCCTGCAGTGGTAAATGCTTTTAACTCCTCGGATTCGCCTACTCCCTCCAAACGCTGCCCGACGGTGATAAAGGGAGGGATCACCGGATTGAGTGGTCCCAACACTTTGGCCATCCAAGCACCCAAGTGAGGGCAAGCTACAGTTTGCGGTGGAACATAGCCCGTGTGCCAATGGTCCTGGTGACGAGAGTGAAGGATGCTGCCGAGATCTGGTAACACATGTGACCGGATCAATGTTCCGCGATCCATGATCTGCGCGACATTTTCGAGACCCGCTGTAATCTTGATGGGGTCGACGACTGTATCGATTGCTGGAAACGTGCTTTCAATATTCTTGACGGGAGTGCCGATCTCGAACGGAACATAGCGTTTCGGATCGAACGTATCTGGAGCGGCCATACCACCCCCCATCCAAAGCAATATGCAAGAGTCGGCAGTCGGCTTTGGATGATCAACACCTTGCGCCGCAGTCTGCGCCTGAATCCATTTGGGTTCGTTCACCATCAAAGCTGCGGTTGCTGCTGCCGAAAGGGATTGCAAGAATCGTCGCCGCACTTCACGACGCGGCATATCTGGGTCGGCAAGGAAATCAGGCAGAGGATAGGAACTCATTGTATTTTCACTCACTAACGAACGATTTGAAATTCAGGAAGCATAACTATCGTCCACAAGAAATCTTGGATACGGTCCGCAGTCGGTTTGCCCTCGCCTAACATCTCGAGAGAAATGGATCTTTCGTCTACAGTCGGTTTTCGCGATAAGGCTTTTTGGAAAATGCTATCCACTAAATCGGCAGCAACCATTCTTTTGTCCTCATAAACCTCCGCACCACGCATCAGGTACTTGTCAAGGGCAGGCGCGTTGCACAAATCCAACGCTTCCAGCGTGCTCCAGGCCATCGGTCGACTGGTGACAATTTGGTCGCGATTCGGACGACCAAGTGTTCGTTGTAAGGCATCGCTCTTTCGAAGTGCGGCTCTCACCATCCAGTTTTGCGATTGCAACCCTAGACCCAATTGGGAACGCAGCTCCTTTGCAATTCTATTCATCCATATCTCAGGTTTGCTCGCGACGACTGACGCCTCCCAAGTCACTTCTTTTTTAAACTCGCCATTCTTCCCAGGCAACTGCGGCGACGATTGCCAATTCGCATCGGTGTGAAAGAAATTCTCGTTGCCTTTTTCGTCGATCCCGCGCGATTCGAGAAAAACGCCTGCGGGGTTAGGGCCACTGCCTCCGTTCTTGCACGATAGGAGAAACTCGTTGGAGCCAGCCTTCAAATACTTTGTGATCGAGGTCGCACGCACCGATTCCCAGTTGTCGCTGGATAGTACTTTTTTCTTGTTGATAAACAACTCAAAGGAATTGTCGCACGTGGCCACGACGACAGCTTGCTCAGGCACCTTGGATAGATCAAGACTTTGCTTAAAAGAGGCTTTGTCTTTGGCTGAGGCACGATCCGAATCCGCGCTGCTCCATATCCACTTTCCTCGAAGCTCGCTTGTTTGCGACAACAGTTCTGATGTCATTTCACCTCGAAGGACTGGAGCATCAAAATCGTTCGGTGCCGCTTCGCACAACTGCCATACACAATCTACAAACTGCTCAGCCGTCATGCGTTTACCGCGAGGGCCTCGATAAACATAGTCCGCTTGATTTTGAGGATTGAGTACCACTTCTACTTGTGACTGGTAAGCATTCGATGTGCAAATCAATTCGATGGTATGTTTGATATCGAATCCATGGTCCGCAAAATCGACTGCCAACCAATCCAATAGATCTTCGTTCCATGGACGAGTTTGCATGGAGTCGACAGGCTCTACAATGCCACGTCCCATCAATCGATGCCAAAGTCGATTGACGATCGTTCGGGAGAATCGTCCATTTTGTGGGTGAGTCATCAGACCCGCTAACTGGCGAAGTCGTTCCGGCTGTGGCAGTTCAGGATCGACCGAGCCCAACTCCGGAAACAACCACGCTGGCTTGGCTTGCTTTCCTGTCGGTTTATCACAACGATGAACATCGAGAGGCGTTTTGGAAAAGATTGCTGCCAGTCCATACGCATCGTCCAGTTTCCAGCGGTCGATGAAGCTGTCATGACATGAAGCGCATTTGAGATTGATACCCAGGAACGACTGCCCAACGGATTGCGAGAACTGGATCTCGACCGTTTGACCAGCACTGACTGATCCACGCCATCGAATTCCCTCGGAGAAGCCGGCAGAATCGGCGGTCGGAGAAATCAATTCGCGTGCCATTTGATCGTAAGGCTTATTGTCGATAAGCGATTTATATAACCATTGACTGATCTGCTTGCGACCACCCGTGATGAACCCGGTCCCGCCGTAGTCGTTGCGAAGCAGGTCATTCCAAAACGTAAGCCAATGTTCTGCGTAGTTGCGTTTGTCACTAAGAAGTGTGCGAATTAGTTTCTGCCGTTTGTCGGTACTATTGTCTTTGAGAAAGTTGTCGAGCCATTCTTGCTCAGGCAGTATTCCAACAAGATCTAGCGATAGCCGGCGCGCAAATTGTGCATCGTCTTTCAAGAACGGTGTGTGTTGCGCATTTCCATTGGACGTTCCTTGCAGCAACCGATCTATCGGATGCTCGAATCCTGGAGTGGCTTTCGGAAGATCCGGTCTGCGCGGCAAGAGCGGTGGTTCGTAAGTATCTTTTGCCAGGGTTAGTCCTGGCTCCCACACGGCCCCTTCATCGATCCAACTAGCAATCTTCTTGATCTGTGCACCCGTGAGTGGCTCTCCTTCAGGAGGCATTCGTTTATCGGGATCGGTCGTCGTTAGGACTTCGTAAAGGAGGCTTGTTTTCGACTTACCGACAACCACAACGGGGCCACTATCCGCACCCTTGAGCAACGTCTCACGCGAGTTGAGCGAAAATCCACCTTCGATTTCATCACCTCCATGGCATTTGCTGCACTGTGACTTGAAGATGGGAAATACATCATGTGCAAAGTCAACTTGAGCGGTAGCATTCTCGCACAGGGTAGCAGCTAGACACACAAGAACGAGGTGCACTATTTGTAGTAATGGAATGCGAAT
>JAIYDQ010000470.1 GCA_027487375.1 Planctomycetaceae bacterium | reverse complement strand
TCATGAAACGGCTTTGGACTACCTTAAAGACTAGGTGAGGCGGCAGTGGTGCAGTGGTAAAGCATGAGCCGATCAGGCGCGGCACAGGTTTATTTGCGTTCCACAATTTCGCCCCGTGTCCCCCAACACAAAGCCTTGCCGCCAAGAAGAGGCCCCGGTCATCCCCTGTTTTCAAAGCTGACTCCAGGCTTCTGAGACTTGAACCGGAAAGACTGGGCCGCACTATATTTCAAAGTAATGGAAAGTATCGCGATTCAGCATAAACGTCGTCGCTGATATATAAAGCCCCAATTCGGGTAATTAAATCTCCACAAATCTAATTTAAAGCAAATTTAAAACCCTTCCTTAATCTTCGCTTCAGGTTGGACTTCGTACGATGAAAGCGTAGCCAGGAATCCTCCTGAACTCACGCTACTCTTTTCTCGGACATGTCTTTTCTAGAAGGTTAGGTACATCATGAAGAGTCCAAAACAGGCTCGTCGCAAGCGCGCGCTCAAGCTGGAGCAACTTGAACGACGTGAATTAATGGCGGTTGATATCGCAGGGTTTCTCGCTTCCGGTCCCATGCCTACATACTCGATCGATGGAACTGGCAATAACATTTCCCAACTCGAATGGGGAAGCACTAATGAGAAGCTAATTCGTTTAGCCAACTCGGAATATGGCGACGGTATCTCGACTCCCAATGGAGCGGATCGTCCAAGCCCTCGTGAGATCAGCAACGTTCTTGCAGACCAAGGCGATCAAGACATCATCAGCGACAGAAACTTGTCTGCATTTGTGTATGCTTGGGGACAGTTCATCGATCATGACTTGGGGCTTACTGAAACCGGCACGACAGAGCCCATGGCCATCAGCGTGCCAACGGGAGACCCTTACTTCGACCCGACTGGGACCGGTACAAAGGCAATTAGAACCGTGCGATCGCTTTTCGATCCGGCGACTGGCACAAGCACCTCGAATCCTCGAGAACAAATCAACAGTCTAACCTCTTGGATCGACGGTTCAATGATCTACGGTTCCGATACGAAGACCGCAACTGCATTGCGAACCATGCAAGGAGGAAAACTTAAGCTCGCAAGCGACGGCATGCTGCCACTAAACAACGCTACCAACTTCCCAGATGGTACGGTTGAGATAGCGAACATTCAGCGCCTGCCAGATGATCAAATGTTTGCAACGGGTGATGTACGAGGGAATGAAAACATCGAGCTTACTGCATTGCACACCGTGTTCGTCCGCGAGCACAATCGTATTGCAACTCGACTGGCATCACAGAATCCGGCATTGACCGACCAAGAGCTGTACTTGAAGGCGCGAGCGATGGTGGTCGGAGAGATTCAAGCAATCACTTTCAATGAGTGGTTGCCAGCCGTTCTCGGTCCTAATGCCATGGCTCGTTACACTGGATACAACCCACGCGTCAATCCAGGACTGAGCAACGAATTCTCTACAGCCGCGTTCCGCTTCGGCCATAGCCTACTCGGTGATGATATTGAATTCCTCGATAACAATGGAGTTGAAATCAGTGATCCCGTTTCGCTAAGCGAAGCATTCTTTAATCCAGCAATCTTCAAAACAGAGTCCATCGATTCAGTCTTCAAGTATCTTGCGAGCGATCCTGCATCCGAACTGGATTCAAAAATTGTTGGAAGCGTTCGTAATTTTCTATTCGGAGCACCAGGGCAAGGTGGCTTGGATCTTGCGAGCCTGAACATCCAACGCGGACGCGATCATGGACTTGCGGACTATAACGATGTTCGAGCTGCGATCGGATTGCCAAAGGTTCGAAGTTTCGCTGATATTACTCGCAATAAGGAGACGCAAGCCAAGCTTCAAACGCTTTATGGATCAGTCGACAAGATTGATCTTTGGGTCGGTGTTTTGGCCGAAGACCATGCACCAGGCTCCAGTGTTGGACCAACCGCACAGCGTATCATCGCTGACCAGTTCTCTCGTCTCCGTGCTGGAGATCGCTTCTGGTATCAAAACCAATTCTCGGGTCGTTTGCTTCGCGAGATTGACTCGACCAAACTTTCTGACGTTCTGAAACGGAACACCGAATTGACTAATCTTCAAAGCAACGTCTTTGTTTTCGATTCGCGCATCGAAGGATCGGTCTTCTCGGATCTCAACCGAGATGCACGTCGTGATCCTCGCGAAGCCGGTTTAGCAGGATGGACCGTCGAACTGGTCAATTCCGATAACGAGGTTGTCTCGACGCAAGTTACCAATCGGACTGGCAACTATCGATTTGATGTCCAGTCAGGAGTGCGAACAGGTCGCTTGGAGATTCGAGTGACGAAGGACCCCTCTGGCGTGGCGCTGGCAACGGCGGTCGCTCGCCAAGTCGATATCACTCGTGGCAATCAGCTAGCCAGAGTTGACTTGCCAATCGCTCGACCAGCTCGTCCAACTCCAACTCCTGCCAGTACCGGATCAGTCAGCCAAGCCACTCCACCAATTCAGCCAATAGATCAAAGCCCGTTCGACGTCTTTGCTCAAGTGGGAGATCAGCGCAGAAGAATTGGAAGGTAACGTAACGCCACTGCCAGCAGACAATCGTAAGTCTCTGCGGAAACTTACAAATTCATCAATCAAGCATCTACGGTCATCCAGCCGTGGATTGCTTTGGCGGAATGATCGAGAGCGTCTTCGTAATCAAGGTGCTCGACCTCTTCACCTTGCAATTCAATTTCGTAGTCGCCAGTGTACCCGCACTGCTCAAGCACCCGAACGATATCGCTAAGCGGAAGAGTCCCATCACCTAGCAAGCATCGGTTCTGCTCACCGGCAGGAACACCTTTGGCATCGCCCATTTGGACAAGTCGAATAGAGTCGATCAAGCTTGGGATCCAATGCAAAATATTGGGATCATGTGCCATGTGGTAGCAATCTAGGACGATCCCAAGGTTCGGCTTATTCAACTCGGCAATCAGATCTAGCGTGTCCGGTAGCTCAGTGAGAAATGTAAAGTCGTACGCGCAACCGACATGCATCGGTTCGATGGCAAGCTGAATCTTGCATGCAGCGGCCGCTTCGCTGAGTTGCGTCAAGGCATCGCGTAGCATTCGTCGCGAATGCTTCTTTGTGTGACCACCACGGCTGCCCGTAAGAATCACAAGACACCCCGCATTGAGAGCGGCCGCTTGCTCAATCGCCTCGAATGCATCGTGCATCGATTCGTTGTAGGTTCTTCCGTCGCTGCCGGTAAACCCACCAGCCCAGTGCAACGATGAGACTCGCATTCCCTGCTCTTGCAGGAAATCAACCGCCTTCTCTTCTCCAAATTCGGAAAGCTTGTAACGCCACACTCCCATCGCTTCAAAGCCTTGGCTACGGTAGTGCAGCACGTCCTCTTCAAAGCTCCATCTGAAGGTGGAGACCTCACATACTGACAGTCGAGACATCCTGTTTCGCAACATCCTTGCAATATGCTCCCGGCCTGAACTGGCGTGATTTACCTTCGTGACGGCATGAGTATGCCAAGTTGGTCTGGAACTGTAAAGAATGACTTTCGAATTCGCGAAACGCGCTGCCTACAAATTAAACTACCTGCTGAAAAAACCAGCAGAACGGCGACTCAGAAATCCAGTCTCTAGGGCAGTTCGCGAAAAGCGTACACGAAAAGC
>JAIYDQ010000473.1 GCA_027487375.1 Planctomycetaceae bacterium | reverse complement strand
TTCCTCCACTCGAGGATGACGGGGAGTTTTGAGTGGTCGAACCGGTCATCGCGTTTGCGTCCGGGAGCGGGCCCACCAGTTGCTCGTCTAACTTGTCGAAAAAGACACCTTGGAAGTCATCCTTATCGAGCTTGGGAGGCGTCGCACGCTGTGGCTTTCGAATGACTGTTTGTGCATAAACGCACGTCGAAGCAGCGAATGCGATGAGAATAAAAAAAACGGACTTCTTTCTGAAAGTCCCGAATGCGCTGATTTTAGGCACTGAAATCAAGCTCCCATCGAGTTTATGTCTGCGGTTATCTTAAATGTATGCTGTCTAGATTGGGAAACTCACGGCAGGATGCGGCTAAGGCACAGAAAGTCCGCGGGGCTAGGCTTTCGTGTTTCGTTCCCTGGTTAACAAAGTATAGCCTTCCGAGCCAAACTAGCGAAGCAAAACTAAGATTAGTCGGACAGCGCCAGGTTTGCGCTGGAGTACAGGCTTTAGCCGCTTTTCACAAATCCAAGGTGGTCGGCGCCTAAAGGCTGAACTCCAACATGGTTGCGATCGATTCCTAGGCTCAATCTGGCGCTTTCCAAGTAGTTCAAGCACTCGCAAAATAATCTCGGCTGTGGTTACGTTGACTTTGCTTTTTCAAAGCCAAATACATCCGCAATGTTCGTATTCTGTCGTTTGGAGCAATCTTATTTGCCTGCGAAATCTCCGGTTGATCTTCTCCTAAACTGACTCTTGTCAGGGAACACTTATGAATCTCCAGGTATGATCTCAGTAGTGCAATTTGTACCAACAGTCTGAATCAAGTTTGTAATGCCACCGAAAATTCATCGTCAATTGGAAATTGGTCGCTGGCTGATGGCTTGCCAGTTCCATGTCATGCTCAACGAAGGGCTTCCAATCCATGGAGGCGACTCGGCACTTTCGGCTCTTGATCGAATCGAGGGGCTGGAGGCCGCATTGAGTGTTTACAAGCCCGACAGCGAATTCTCCAGATTGAACAGAGACGCAGAAAGATCGCCCGAGCGAGTCTCGGCCGATGTTGCATCGATCATACAATTGGCTCGCGATGTCTTTGATGCTACCGAAGGCGCGTTCGACATGACCGCTGCGAGCTTGTCGGAGGCGTGGGGGTTCGCGAGACGACAAGGCCACCATCCGACTTCGCAACAAATTGAAGAAGCGGTATCAAAGGTGGGGATGCAGCACGTTGAATTAGATCAATCCACTCAAACGGTGAAATTCAACCGAGTTGGTTTGCGGCTTAACTCGGGCGGTATCGGAAAGGGGTTCGCAATCGATCGCGCGAGTGAAATCCTCGAGGGTGACGGGGTTGAAGACTTTTTGATTCACGGTGGCCAAAGTAGCGTACTGGCTAAAGGAAACAGATATGACGTTGATAGTTGTATTGGCTGGCGCGTCGCCGTATCGCATCCGGAGCAGCCTAAAATTCAACTCGGTGCGTTAAGGTTGGTGAACAAATCACTTGGTACCAGCGGGCCTGCTAACCAATTCTTTTATTACAACGGAATCCGGTATGGCCATATCATTGACCCGCGAACGGGTTGGCCTGCGAGTGGAATGCTAAGCGTAACGGTCATCCATCCCTCCGCAGGCTGGGCCGACGCGTTAGCGACAGGACTTTACGTGATGGGCGTTGATCGCGCAGTCGCCTATTGTGAGCAGCACCCAGAGACCGGCATGATTGCGATCCTACCAACGAAACGTCAAAGCGACGTTGAGATTGTTACTTGCAACGTTGATGAAACCACGTGGACCGCAAACCGATAACGAGTTCGGTGACGGTCCTTGGAGTCTCTGTAAACGAGATGCGACTACGTATGAGGTCAAAAACAATCCTGCTAGATCGATTCTTAGGTTGATGTAGCTACCGATTGAGCATGATGACCAGTTGTAGGATAGGCTTCCTGCCAGTCGGTTTCGCTATCGACAGGCTGTAAGCCTATCCTACTGCAATCTGACATGTTACAGCTACTTTAGAATTGCTCTAACGTGCTGTTCAGTATTTGTTTTTTCTTACGAAAAAAGGCGGAAGTCACTAATGACTTCCGCCTTTCCTTTGCAAAACAAGGGTTTTGTTCGAACTGAATCTTTCAAGACCGTTCGGCTTCTAACCAAAAACTAAGTCGCATTAGGATTTTCGAGTCTCACCAGCAACCATTGCTCGGTGCGATCTTTTCCGAAATGAATCAGTGCAGGAGCTTCGCTCTTGGTGAGATTGTAGAGTCCGGTTTCTACTACGTTGGTAGTGTTGTCGCCGACCGTGAATGCCACTCTTTGAGTTTGCTTGTCGACAGATCCTTGAACAACTTGGTTCTTGTTCAGTGCCGTGTCGGTATAGTTGCCTCGAATGATTCCAGCCTTGTTAACGGCAAGCTGAATGGTTACGTCCGATTTGGTTGCGTTCTGCTTTGTCAAAGCAAACACACCTAGTGGCAACCAATCTGCATCAGAGCTTGCATCGGCTTGGGCTCCGGTAGTGGCTAAGTTTGCAGCTTGATCATAATACTGTTGAGGAGTACCCATGTTCTCGCCGTTAACGTAGACGTTGCTATCATCGTATACGACACTTGTGCCGTAGTCGTAATAGACGGGGGGCTGTTGCAAGTAGCCGACATATGCAGCAGTCGTCCCCCAGGTCGCCGTATTCCAAATCGCGCCAGCAGTCATCCCAGCAGCGAACCAAGCTCCTGGATAGTTCGCATACCAGTCGCGATTGTAAACTCCCCAATTGTTGTAGTTGCCTCTTACAGCGGTTGCTGCGGTGTAGCGTCCCGAGGGACTCACGCGAGTGAAACCGGCTCCTACACCTGCGGGCCCGGCCGTGACAACACCACCGCCGCCATAGCCACCAGGACCGACAGCGCCTCGTCCCGCGACGACTTGACCATTGGGGCCAACAGCTGCACCACGCGCGGCTGTCCCACCGTTAGCACCTTGGACGCCGCCGACAACAGCGGAACCGCCATTGGCACCTTCTATCCCGGCGCGACCGACCGTGTTCCCTTGAGGTCCTGTCACCGATGCTCCGGCAACCTCTGTTCCTCGCGGTCCCTCTTTGGCTCCGTAGTTAACATCTACGTTATTGTTTCTCGTTGCGGCCTGACCAGCGTACGCTCCGCTTGCATTGCCACTCAGATTGTTAGCTCGGGCGGCGGACTGATTCGCGCTGCTAGCGTGGCTCATCCCCTCATCGGAAGGCATCCCGAGAAATCCACTCAGCTGGCTCTGGCTTGGTGCGTTGAATCGATTTGCACCACCATCTTGAAAACCATCCGCGCGACCAGCTGCGCCAGCGCCACCCGCAGCACCCATTCGATTTGCTGCACCGGCTTGACCACCCATCCCTCCGTCTCGAGAGCCAGCTCCACCGTATCCGCCCGGATTGAAGCCGCCAGCACCTCCACCGTAGCCACCGGATCGGTCACCGCCGCCAAATCCGCCTCCTCCACCATAGCCTCCAGACCGGTCTCCTCCCCCTGCACCGCCAAAGTTCCCCGCACCGCCTCCGCCAAATCCCCCTCCGCCATAGCCGCCACCACCGAAGCCGCCGCCACCATAGCCACCTCCTCCGCCTCCAAAACCTCCTCCTCCGCGGGATGCTCCTCCGCTAAAGCCGCCTCCTCCGCCGCCTCGTCCACCACCACCGCCGCCCCGTCCAAAGCAATCAGAGATGGGGGCAAGAGTCACTACTGCAACCAATCCAGCAAACAGAAATCTTTTTGTCATTCTCAGTTCAACCTATTAATAAATTTTGTTTTCACGCAAATTTTGTCAGCTAGGCATGTGCACTCCTAGCGATCTAGCCGTGCTCACTTTTTCGATTTCACGCGGCGGATAACAACTTCGTTCGTGTCGGGAAGACTTACGTCTCGGATGGTTCTTTCTGTTGATTGCCACGCGTATGCGTTGTCGTCGATTCTCTTGAGAGTATTCACTGCGCGGGTGGAATCACCCGTTCCAGTGGTACCGGTAACTCTCGCGGCCCAACCACTATCAATCGCGGCCCAGACTCCGATCGCATTGCCTCCATCAGCAGTGAAGCTCCACGACTGAATTTTATTTGATTGCGGATTCAAGCCGATGATTTGCACGCCAGATGTCACCGAGCCATCAACCATGGTCGTTGTATAACTGCGTTCCACGAACTGCTTGTTAGCGACCCAACGACATTTGGATTCTGTGATCGCACCGTTCTCTTCCGCAGTCCAATCACCAATCAACCACTCAAGGTCAGCAAGATCATTGGCTGGTGACGCTGTGTTGACATACGAGTCGCGTACAGATGCGAGTAGCCAACGGTTACCTACCTTTGTGTAGATGGCGGTGTACTTGTTTGAACCATCGACTCCTTGGGGCTTCGGTTCGAGCACTGCCTGCCCATCTTCCACTGCGACCGTGTCGCCTAGCAATCGAATGGAATCAGAAACGAGCTTGAGCTTCACATCAGGCGTCTCCTTCAACAACTCCGTGTAGTAGGCTTCGATGGCGTTTCGACCAACAAAGGCTCGCCCAGCATCATCGATGTATTCGCCATCCGTCGACCAAAAAGAAGCGACTGCTTTTGCGTCGCGTTTATTGAACGCATCAGCAAACGCCAAGATCTCCTTCTTGATTGCTTCAACTGCTGGATTCGCAGCAGTCATCACCGTTGATGACTGCGCTGCAGTTGGCGAAGGTGATTTGTTTACCGTGCTAGATTGAGAGTAAACAGCAACATTCGGTAAAGCCAACCACAAAAAGCATACAGAGCAAATCGATAAAATTCGTCGCACAGCAATCTCCAAAACAAGGGAAAGGATACATCCGTGCGAAAAACGTCATGTCACAGTGTCATGTTGATCCGACTATCCCTCCGGAAGCACTCTAAGTTAGCTGTTCGGGTAAGCAGCTTCAACCGCCCTGCGGGTTGCCGCATCCTGCTTTTTCGTGTTCTCGTAAGAAATCGTGATGAAGTCGAAGGTGTTTTTGAAAAATAATCTTTTTTTGGGAGTCGGACTGGTAGTTGCTACCGTCGATAGCCTGGAGCAAATCAAGAATGAAGGTCCTCTCTTGTCGCGCTCCCCTTTTCTACCCTACCTCATCTTGCTCTTGAAGGAGTTTATTCGATGTCAATCCGATCGTTTTCTATGCTAGCGGCACTTGCTGCTTCGTTTGTTGTTCAAACGCCAAATTCGTTTGGCGATCAAATAAAACTGAACGTTGCTTTATCGAATCCGGTCATGGTGATTGGCGATGGTGATACGGGTACCAATGGGGACGGGAAGAAAGCTGGAGAAAATCATCTGCGTATTGCTCTGACGGGGTTTGAGCTTCCGAGGTCAAAGGAAAGACTCCCGGTGAACGTCGCAATAGTCATCGATCAATCCGGTTCGATGGGTGGTGACAAGATTGAAAACGCACGACGAGCCGCCATCCAAGCCATCGATCTTCTGCAAGACAGCGATATTGTTTCAATCATCACGTATGACGACCGTGCGCAAGTGTTAGTCCCTGCCACCAAAGCATCTGACCGATCGATGATTCGCGATAAGATTCGGCAAATCCGGGCGCAAGGAAGCACAGCGTTGCATGCGGGAGTCATGCAAGGAGCAGTTGAGCTACGGAAATTCCTGAATAACAAACAGGTGAACCGAATGATACTGCTGTCCGATGGCCAGGCCAACATCGGTCCCTCATCTCCGGCTGAACTTGGAGATCTCGGGAAATCATTGATCAACGAAGGAATCAGTGTAACCACCCTTGGACTCGGCTCCGGATACAACGAAGACTTGATGACTCGTCTTGCGTCGGCCAGCAGCGGCAACCACGCCTTCATCGAAAACCCCGAGTATCTCACATCGGTTTTTCAGAACGAATTTCAAGACGTACAAAGCGTGATCGTTCAGCAAATTTCTGTCGTTGCCAATTTTGCAGAAGGGATTCGCCCCGTGAAGGTCCTTGGATATCCAGCAGAAATTTCCGGTCAAAAAGTCACTCTCAAGCTTGGACAGCTTTACGCAAAGCAAGAGCGTTACTTTGTTGTCGAATGCGAGATACCACTTGGCGAAGCCGAGAGTTCACGCAAAGTTGTCGACGTATCTGCTGATTACAAGAACATGCTCACTGAAACCAATGACCATCTCACTAGCAGTGTCGAAGTGCGGTTCACTAAATCCAAAGAAATTGCGTCGGCAGCAATCAACAAAGAAGTGATGTCGTCTTGCGTTCTCCAGATCGCTAACGAGCGGAACCGACTGGCAACTGAGTTACGCGACGCGGGCAAAGTCAGCGATGCAAAAGAGCTTTTGAAATCGAATTCCATTTATTTGGAGTCCAATGGGAAGATGCTCGATAATGAAGCCCTTCGCCGCCGTGGAGTAGACAACCTTCAACAAGCTTCCCAAGTGGAGTCTGCTGACTGGAACCTCAGTCGCAAAGGGATGAAAGCACTCCAGTACGGTGACAGTAGTCAACAAAGATACGAAGCCGCACCTAAGAAGTAATGACTGCTGCAGAAGTAACGAAGCTGCACGAGTCTTACTTTCCAAGTTTCGATTGAATGTAGTCAATGACATCAGCCATGCCTTGCGGAGTTAGCTCCGCTTGCATGCCTTCGGGCATGAGCGATAGTCCTGTGTTGCGAATCTCGTCAATCTCTCGTCTCGCGATCGCTACGCGCTTTCCATCTGCTTGAACGAGTGTAATGGAATCGCCAATCTCTTCAGCGATCGTCCCATTTCGAATTTCTCCATTCTCGAGAAGGACCACGTAGCTGCGATATTGAAGATCGACCGCTCGATTGGGATTCAGAATTGCTTCGATTAAGGCACGTGGGCTCTTATCGGTGAGGTTCGATAGATTCGGTCCTGCCATTTGCCCTTGCTCTGTTGGTAGGTGGCACGCACTACACAATCGATTGAATAACATCTGACCATTCTCGACATTGACCGCTTGGATATCAGCGGCAAGATACTTCGAGACCAATTCACTCCGATCAACAGATGCATCGATTCCCAAAACGCGATTCACTTTGGCGCGGTTGGACTGGCTGCCAGTTGATTGCAGCTGCTGTCGTATGGCTGGACTTAGATCGCCCGGGCTTACAGTCTTGCTTTCAATTGCCGCAAGGATCGCTTCGGGCCCGCCTCGCGCTCGAATAAACTCATTCATCACAACGTTGCGTACGTTCTGAGAAAGTGTAGGCCACTTACTAAACACTAGATTGAAGCGAGCATCGCCGGAGAAACGCCCCAGACTTTCAACCGCCGCAAGTTGCACCTTCAAAGGAACTTTGGGAGAAAGCAAGTTCGATAGAATCGTTTTCTCGTGATCGTCTTTTCCTAAACCAGTGCCCAGCAATCCAATTGCCATGCAGCGTGCGGATTCATCCGAATCGTCTGATTCAACGGTAGCTAAAGCTCGGTTGTAGACATTTTGGATGGCGCTTTTGAGCGATGAATCGGATTCGTTCTTTGTTCGCGACGGGCTCCGCACCCAAGCGATTGTCAGTGGAACTATCCAGTCTGAATCATCTTGCGCTGCCAGCATCGCTTTTGTTAGATGTTGTTCTACATCCGTTGCGTTGCTTTGTGCGGTTGCCAGGAGATCTGAGATGAGTGCGATTGCAGGCTGGTTGTTACTCTTCGCTGGTTTTGATTGGAGTTCGGTAAGGCAAGCCGAGATCAACTCTTTCGAGTGTGAGGTTGCTGATGAGATTAGAGCGCGTGCAATCCAAGGAGACTGAAGAGCGGCTGAAACTAAGCCGGAGAGTATTTTACCAGCTTCCGGGCTTTTTGATTCGCCGAGCGTTAAAGCTAACTGGAGTTGAACTCGCGGGTCCGGGTGTGCGGTCAACTGCTTGAGAGAATCAAGAAAAGCATTCGATCCTTCCAGCCGGCGTTCACAGATTAGAATTGCTGCTCGCACTACACCGAAGTGATTGTCTTGAAGTGCTTTCTCAAGCATGGCATCGGACAATCCTTGCATCGCCTCGAGACTCCAAATCGCGTGCAAGCGAGCTTGGGGTGAGTCGGAGGAACGTACAAGTTGCTCGAGCTTTTGTACTGTGGTTTTGGCATCGTCGGATTTGGCATCGTCGCGATCGAGTAGTAACTGCTGAGTCAGATCTCGCATTGTTCCAGAATCGGATTCCAAGCTTCTTGCGAGCTCTTCGGTTGATGATTTATCTAATCTCGGAAGTGCGGACGCTGGTTTGCGTTGTGTCTCACTCGCGTTCTTTGGAAGTATCCGATAAATGCGGCCTTTATCAGAACCCGCGCGAAGATTTAGTTGCTTCTGCCAAGATTCCGGAATCCACTCCGGATGTTCAATCACGTCGCGATACATGTCTACTAACCAAAGCATTCCGTCTGGACCTTCTGCGATGCGAGTTGGTCGAAACCAAGTATCTGTGGATGTGAGGAACTCGCTTTTTGATTCTTCAGGTCTTCTGATTGCTTGGTAGCTTGAATTCGACTGGCTCAATTGAGACATGTGGACAAGGTTGTGTACGGGCTCGCAAATGAAAGCGGCGTCTCGGAATGGTTTCCCAAGGGCAGACGATCTCAAGATCATCGCACTGCACGCCGAGGTGAATCGATTGGCGGCGAACAAGTCATTGAAGCGATCAACGGTTTCGCTCCGAGGGAACACCGGTGGTGCGCTCGGAGGATCAAAAAGAAATTGCATGTTGCCCGAATACTTCACGGCTGAGTTTCGCTTCAAGTAACGATCTTCGATTGGATAGTGATACATCGGTCGGCTGTTATCATTTCCAAACCATTCGCCCCAATCATTGCGGCTTCGGACATATTGAGTACGCCCGCTGGTTGTTCCTATCGCACCCGTTGCTGGCCAGATCTGTACGTCACGCCCCGAGGCATTCACGGTTTCACCGGTGCGGATCGACTTGAGTTCACCAAGGTTGTCCCCGCTAGCTAGATGAAGTGAGTTGTCCAAACCGTAAGTAAACCCATTGATACGATGCTGCGGATTAGCAAGCGGAAATCCTGTGTACCATGTCTCTTTTTCGTCGGCTCGACCATCCCCATCGGTGTCGCGAGCAAAAAAGATATCGGGCGCACACGATACAATCACCCCGTCTTTCCAAGGGTGAACACCAGTAGGATAAGCGAGTTCGTCTAAAAAGGTTGTCGCGTGATCAAAGGTCCCGTCCCCATCAGTGTCGCTAAGGTATTTGACGCGACCTGCTGCGCTGGGGTCGTTCGTTCCTGATGGATAGTCCCCCATTTCGACAACCCAAAGTTTGCCATCGGGCCCAAAAGCAATGTTGATCGGATCCATTACTAACGGCTCGGAAGCAACAAGCTGGATCTCTAAACCGTCGGCAACTTGAATGGACTTTAAGGCCGCATCGGCAGCCAGCGCGGCAGTTCGCCCTCGGTCGGCCGTGACTTCCTTGATTCGCTTGATAAACAGTTCCTCAGTACCAGTAGACCAAGGTCCCGGGAGATTGTAGTAGACCGAGGATGTATCAAATTCATATCCTCCTTCGCGACGCATTCGTTCGCTACAAACATACCCCATTACATCATTCGCATAAGCAGTTACCCAAAGACTGGGCGAATTCAGTTCCTTTTTCAATCGAATGGCGTAGTCGACCACAACTTCACCACCGAGAAATACCATGGTCAATTGATCTCCAAACTTCCAAGATTGAATCGGTACCGGATAGGTCGCAGGCAATCGCCCATGTTCCTTCAGGACCGATTGAAGATGAACTGCTTTACGACGAATCTGTGGAGTCGCATGTTCTGCGAGCTTTACAAGCTCTTCCGCTGTTGGCAGATCGAACGAAAGCCCTGCATAGCCAAACGTTGACGAAACCGATTGATCGATAGCGGTCATTGGACTATCAAGTAATCGCAAGACTTCCGTAGCCAGCGACAAACCATGTTGCTGCACAAACTCAATTTTACCTCTTGGTAATGGGTTCGCATCTGCACCGCACCCGATTGTGCACAATGCAACACTTCCTTTGTGAGTCGCTTCAATATGGTTGGTCGCATAGCCTGCCCACTCGCTATTGATTCCAAAGTGATCTCCTCCGAGAGTAGTGCAGTGACAAGCGTAGTTAAAGATTGCTCCTCGGAGCGCTCCCTTTTCGTCCGTGATGCGTAACACAGGCACTGAATGATCAACCGGGCCATCCGGTTGAACTCCGAAGTTTGACCAACGTCCATCCTTGAGCACTCGACGGTTCGCAGCGAAGCCAACTGAGCCCTGTGCAAAGGCTAATTTCGCAGGAGCCAGATCCTCGATAGCTTTATCTGCTCCTTCAAGAATTGCTTTGCTCAAAAGATCACGGTAGCGAAGCCCGATTGTTACTTCTTCGGGGGCTAATGCTTTGGCAAAGATGTTTGAAAGCTCGCTTGCCAAGTCGGGTCCGCAGTGAGTGTGCGTGCTACAGAAGACAATCTGCGAGCGAGGGAGTCCATGCTTCTTTTCGATTTGCTCCGCGAGTGCGCTGGTCATGTCACCTGGAAGGCCAATCGTATCGACAGAGAAGATTAGATGGATAGGAAGCGTTTGATTTCGCAATGCAATCGCGCGAACGAACAACGGCGTATCAATGGATTCACTGGGACGATCTCGATTGCCATATCCTGCCATCCGAATCGGCTCGTTGGGTGTCACATCGATTTTTGCAAACCCAGCTAACCAACTCGCCGGCTTTTCGTTTGCGTGCAGACGATCGGCCGAGAAAACCAACGCAGCGACGCAAAGAGTCATACAATTGAATGAACAAACGAGTCGATGACAATTAGGAAACACAACAAACATAATCTGTATCCTTCTGCTTTGATCGAAATCAAATTGAAGCATCGTATGGAACAATATTCGAGATATGGCTTACACTCTACGTTAGCATTGTAACGATATTCTTTTGGCGAGATTCGAATGTCCCAATCCGTTTGCATTCGCTCACCTTGGTAGGTTATCACAAAATGAGTGCGGTTTCGGAGTTTCCTTTTAAGATTGAACGCGCGTCGAAAGTTCTTTGATGAATAGCATATTTGAGCTTTTTAAAATTGGCGTTGGCCCGTCTAGTTCGCATACGGTCGGACCGATGATTGCTGCATTTCGGTTCGGCAAAGAATGCATAGAGAAATCACAAGTGGCTACCGGTGCCGACGTGTCGATCGCGCGCGTTGAAGTTCAGCTTTATGGATCGTTAGCTTTAACCGGCGTTGGGCATGCAACGGACAATGCGATCGTCGTGGGGTTGGCAGGTTGCTTGCCAGACCGAACTTCGCCAGAGGTCATCCAAACGACAGTCGATGCAGCACGGAAAACCGGTCGACTGCTTTTGAACGGTCAGCGTGAAATTCAGTTCGATGAAAGCAACGATCTTGTATGGCTTCGAAACGAGACGCTACCACAGCATCCCAACGCAATTCAGTTCAAAGCGTTTCGTGACAGCGGCGAATGCTTCTTGGAGGACCAGTATTTTTCCACTGGTGGCGGCTTTGTTTACTCACGCGAGGAATTTGATCGCAACTTCGCTAAATCGCCATCGGCTCCAGTGGTTGGTGATTCGGTTCCGTATCCATTTCGCAATGCGAAAGAGCTTCTGCAAATGTGTCGAGTTGCACATGCATCGATAGAATCCTTGATCCAGGCGAATGAGTTGACTCGTCGCAGTGAGTTGGAAATTGCTTCGCAGCTTGACTTGTTGTGGTCTGTGATGAGCAACTGTATCGATCGCGGTTGCGTATCATCGGGAATCTTGCCTGGTTCCTTAAAAGTCCCACGTCGTGCGCCGGGTATCTTTAGCAAACTGTCTCGACAAATTGGTTCATTCGAATTGAACTCGTCGCAAGACATGCTTCCAAGTAAACTCTTGGGTGAATCAAAGCCCGGCGCGCTGACTCAGAGCGATCCACTCGCTCAATTAGATTGGGTGAGTTTGTTCGCGCTAGCTGTTAACGAAGAGAACGCAGCAGGCGGACGCGTGGTAACCGCTCCTACTAACGGTGCGGCAGGAATCATTCCTGCTGTGTTGGCTTACTACGTCTACTTCTATCCGGGTGCAAATCGCCAAGGTATCCATCGATTTCTCAAGACGGCTGGCGCTATCGGGTTGCTTTACAAGAGAAACGCTTCGTTGTCGGCTGCCGAAATGGGTTGCCAGGGAGAAGTTGGCGTTGCTTGTAGCATGGCTGCCGGTGGGCTTGCGGCGTGCATGGGTGGATCGAACGAGCAGATTGAGAATGCAGCAGAGATCGGGATGGAGCATAACTTAGGATTGACATGCGACCCTATCGCCGGACTGGTTCAAGTTCCTTGCATTGAACGCAACACGATGGGAGCCGCTAAAGCAATCAACGCCGCTCGGTTGGCTGTTCTCTACGGCGACGGTCATCACTTCGTATCGCTGGATCGAGTCATCGAAACCATGAGACAGACTGGCGTTGATATGCAACTGAAGTACAAAGAAACATCGCTAGGCGGTTTGGCTGTGAATTTTGTCGACTGCTAAAAATACTGCAACCGCTACCTGAATTACTTAGCTAATCGTTTTGCTGTTGAATCAGCCGGCGAATTGTTGGAAGGTCCGCCTGATCTTTGTCGCGACCAGTAGACGATTTATTCACAAGTAGGTCTCTTAGACCGAGGATAGAAACCTGCATCCCGTCAATTTCCACTTTGAGCCGTGAATCCCAAGCAGCCGTAAAATCAACTCCTGTAATCGAAGTCAGAATATCAATTCTTTGGGGAGGAACCCCGATTTGATACACAATATCGGGGGTCGCAAAATCTTCGACCGATATTGGGGCCATAGGAGCGCCGAATGACTCGAGCGCAGTCCAAACCCTTTTTGCATTGAAGACATTTGGTCGCACCCAGAGATCAATATCACCTGACCTGTCGCTCTTGGGCATCCATGAGCAGCGAGCGCATAGGCACCCACCACCAAGTATTCAACGCCCGCTTCGTTCAACGCGAGCAACATGTCTTTGAAATTCTTGTTTAGCATCGTGCCCAGGGAAAAAGGACCAACAGTCTTGCGCGATTTGCCACATCATTAGAAGACGCTCCGCTGCGGTTGAGCCAACCGGTTCGGCGAAGCCGTTTTCCTCGCTCAAGGCCAGCCTCTTTACTATCTGACGATTCGAATGTTCTACATTATCCATACTGTCGATTGTATTCGAAAATTTAGGCCAAGGCAGTACCAAGGCAAAAGTAGAAATGTGTGTCTCACTGAGAATCTGATTTGCATCAAGTTCGTTTGCTGTCCTAGATTGCGATGATATCTGTTCCGTCAAGTCGGCTCGGTTGACCGTTCTTTACGGCGACGGCCATCACTTCGCATCGCTAGGCGGTTTGGCTGTGAATTTTGTCGACTGCTGAG
This sequence comes from Planctomycetaceae bacterium, assembly GCA_027487375.1. Lineage (GTDB taxonomy): Bacteria > Planctomycetota > Planctomycetia > Pirellulales > Pirellulaceae > JAIYDQ01. Next base: position 4,001 of record JAIYDQ010000473.1, on the reverse strand, counting down.
TAGCGGCACCTTCAGACACAGTGTTACAATCATGCTGCGAATGACTTAACGAACTCAAAATTTTTTTCATTGGGTTCTCATTGGTAGCTTCCGCCCTTGCGGAATGTATACCCCTACCCTGCCCCATCTTTTACCCGCCTCAATTCAACCTGGTCTTCCCACTCCTACCTAGGTGTTCTTATGCGAACAAGTTTTGATCGACGTGATTTTCTGAAGTCTTCTGCCGTTGTTGCATCGGCGGTTGCGTTGTCTGCTGTGAACTATAAACGCGTCATGGGGGCTAACGAAAGGCTCCGCGTGGCAAGCATTGGAACTGGAGGCAAAGGGAAAGGCGATCTGACATCGGTAGCCAAAAGTCCTTCAGTCGATGTCGTTGCCTTATGCAATGTCGATTCTTCGGAGCAGCACTTGGGCTGGGCTGTTGAAGCATATCCCCAAGCAACAACGTACGCTGATTGGCGAGTTTTACTTGATGAATCGAAGTCATTTGATGCTTGTATTGTTTCCACTCCTGATTTCATGCATGCTCCCGTCGCTCTGCCGGCCATGAGTTTGGGAAAGCACGTGTACTGTCAGAAGCCATTGGCTCACACCGTTTTTGAAACTCGGCAGATGCAGTTAGCTGCTAAGCGAAACAATGTCGTGACGCAAATGGGAAATCAAATTCACTCCCATGAAGCGTATCGAACCGCGACGGCTTGGGTTCATCAAGGAAAAATCGGCAAGGCCAAAGCGGTGCACGCTTGGCAAAGCGGAAATCCAAAGTGGCGCGTTGCAGTTCAACGACCAGACGGTGCCGATCCGATTCAAAGCGACCTCCGTTGGGATCTTTGGCAGGGAGTCGCCGCTGAAAGACCATTCAAGGTGAACATCTATCATCCGTTTAATTGGAGGCACTGGCGAGACTACGGCACGGGGCAGCTTGGCGATTTCGGATGTCACATCTTGGATCCTGTGTTCACGGCTTTGAAGTTAGGTTCGCCAACAAGCGTCTGGGCGATCGCACCTGCGATTCATCCAGAAATATGGACGGACTCGTCAACGGTCCGCTACGTTTTCCCCAAAACAGAGATGACAGAGGGGGCGACAATTCCTGTGACTTGGTATGACTCAGTAGGCGTTCGTCCGCCTCGTGATTTGTTTAGCGATATACCCGATTCCTATCCATTGCCTTCGGCGGGTTCCGTTATTGTTGGTACCGAGGGATCGATCGTGATTCCTCATGTTGCAGCACCGAAGCTGTTTCCAGAAGAAAAGTTTTCATCCACTGAGTTACCGAAAGAGATAGGGCTGGATCACTACGTTCAGTGGGCGGATGCGGCTCGCGGAGTCGGGAAAGCGACAGATGATTTCAGCTATGCAGGTCCGCTCACAGAAGCGGTTCTACTGGGCACTATCGCGATTAGAAAGCCTGGCGAAACATTGAAATGGGACGCCGAAAAGCTGTTGATAACGAACTCGGAGCAAGCCCAGAGTATGATCAGCAAACCCTATCGCAGCGGCTGGGAACCAAAGTGGATCGATTTCTAATAAGAATCGGTTGCATTTCGATTTTACGAACGCGTGAAACTTCAAACACTGACGTCGCTCAAGCGCGAGGCTTGAGCGACATCAGAAAAATCAACTAAGCAAAATTTTGCGCTAGACTTTTATTGCAATCTATTTGTTGCAGCAAAGCGTTGCACAGGCTGTTGAGCATGAGCAGGCTTCTTCCGTGTCGCAAGCACAAGCGGTTGCTTCGCATACGCACGTTTCGCAAACGCAGACCTTACAGCAGGAGCACGGTGACTCGGATTGCTTTGAATCGAGTGCGCCTGATGCGTAGGTTGTAAACATGGCCGCGGTTGAAACAGCGGCGACTAACAGAAACTTCATAGACATAATCTTATTCCTCATTGAACGAAAATAAATTCTAAAAATTCACTCGATCAATGCGGAATCAAATTATCCAAACGCAAAGTAAAGCCTGCCTGAAGTGACTCTGTTTGGGCGGGCTATTGCACTCAGTGCTGTACACAAGCGGCTGTCGATACGCGTCTTTATCTACAAACGCCACAAACGAGGCGTGGAAGATACTTGACTTGCTAGATTCCCAAGTGGGAGCAAAAGCCATATGGAGTGCCGAATCAGAAGCACTACACTCGCAAGACAACCTGCATTCGTGCGCTGCGTCCTGTTGAGAGCTACGAAGTTGCGAGTTACCACAACAGCAGTCGGACTGCGGCTTGGCAACCAAAGCTGTCCCACAGCAACTCTTTACAATCTTTGCGGAATCGCAGTTACAGTTGCCCTGTGCGGTCCACGATGGGGGCACTGCCAATGCTAAGCAAAGCGTACTGATAATTGCGATGTTGAATTGCGGTACCATGACTTCAGTATTCGCGTTTAGGCTACGAAAGTCAATTCTGACTTCAGTGTTTTCGACGCTCTACTCGTAAGATTTACCTCATAGAGTTGTTATCATTGCGGCCAAGTCAGCCCAAGTTTCCTATTTTCGGTTGAAGCCAAGTGAATCAAAGCATCGTGAATGCAAAGTCGATTGCCGATTCGAAAAAGGCAACTTTAAGACGGGCAACTTTGAAACGAATGTTGGGCTGGATGTTAGTTGCGACGACCGGGGGACTTCTCGTGTTAATGCTCGCTTCGGGGAATGGCGATCTGGCGACTCGTTATACTGTACGCTTGGCATTGTTTTGGTATGCGGCAGCTTATGTCGCTTTGTTGGCGAGAAGCGATGGTCGGTCGCATCGCGGTCGACGTGAGGCTACTGCTTGTGATTCTTGTGACCTTACAAAAACAAGCTTTCGCGCAATTCTTTTGTCATTCGCCATTGAGTTTCGAACTCTGCGCATGATTCGGTGGTACTGGACGCTCGGTTTGATTTGCTACTTGGTTCATGTCGCGGTCGCCTTTCACTACTTTCATCAGTGGTCCCACGGTGTGGCGGTGGAATACACGCAGCGGACCAGTGGGTTTGGAAGCGGGATATACGCCTCTTATTTGTTTTCGTTGGTCTGGTTGGCGGACGTCTTAACGGCGTGGATGAGTCAGCAGAAGTACGCAAACCGAAATCGATTTCAGACCTATACGATTCATTTGTTTCTGCTTTTTATGGTTTTTAACGGAGCAATCGTCTTTGCGAGCGGTCCGACACGGTGGATCAGCCTGGCCGTTTTCTGTGGGATTCTTGCTTATTTCTGGTTAACTTGCCACCAACTTCGATTTGCAAAAGATGCCCAGTAGCGGGACGTGAGTAGCATATTGAACGGGCTCGGCTTAGAATCGTACACATGTTGCGATTGCTCACCTGTGGCATTCGTATGTCCTTTCCGGGGCGTCACAGCGCCCGCACCCGCCCTACCCTGCAACATCATCTTTGGAGTATTACTCGCAATGAGTCTGTCAAACGAATCGAAATCACTGTCGGCCGTAAATCCAATTGGCGAGGCAATCGCAAGTCCTTCCGCCGTGTCGTCTTCGTCGCGCCGGGACTTCCTCAAGACTTCGTCTACTGTTGCAGCGGCCGCAACACTTGCGAGCCCGATCGTTAGCCCTTCGGTTCCGAGTGTTTATGCAGGAGCCAATGATGAGATCCGAGTTGCACTGGTCGGAGTCGGTGGACGTGGTCGAGGAGCAACCGATAACGCACTTTCGGTTGAGAATGAATCGCTGAAGCTTTGGGCGATGGCAGATGTTTTCGAAAGCAACTTAAAGTCCGGGCACGCTAGTTTGAAAAACAAGCATGGCGATAAAGTCGATGTTTCTGAGGACCGAATGTTCTACGACTTCGATGGCTACAAGCAAGCCATGGATACGCTTCGCCCAGGAGACATTGTGATTCTCGCGACTCCACCAGCATTTCGATGGGTGATGTTCACCAACGAAAACGAAAAAGGGTTGAACGTTTTTATGGAAAAGCCAGTCACAGTTGACGGGCCTACCAGCAAGAGAATGTTTGCTCTAGGCGAACAGGCGGCAGCAAAGAACCTCAAGGTCGGTGT
>JAIYDQ010000131.1 GCA_027487375.1 Planctomycetaceae bacterium | reverse complement strand
CGCGTTTATTGTTAATGATTGATGAAGGACCAAAGAAGTTTGGAAGAATCTCCACGTTGATCTTAATGCGGTTTGACGAAGACTCGTGCATTGTCCTATCTTAGATCCCTGTTTAACGGGTAACTAAGTTCGTAAGAAACAAAAGCTTGGTTGAAACACCTGGAGTGGAATCAGACTTCAGATGTCTTATCACATCTGTTACGCGTGACACTCCCATATTCGTAACTTTTTTGTTCCTATTGAATGAATTGCATATCATGACCGCTCCGACTGCATCGAAGATGAACCAGCAGATCGCTATGGCATTTCCGACTCTTATCGGGCGATTCCAGATTTCGGAAACAGAAGCCACCAATGCTGCACTTCTTTCCATTCTTTTGGAGCGAGAAGCCAGTGCACCATCGAAAGATTATGCAAATGTTGGAGGTTGGCATTCATCTGGTGATTTACTTGAATGGCCCTACGAAGAAATGACACTGCTCAAGAGCTGGATTTCGGAAGGGCTCAATCGCATGGTTCAAGCGACAGGACAACTACCCGAGGTTGCGGGTCGTGCTGCCCCACCAAGAGGGAGTTTTAAGATTAGTGCTTGGGGCAATATTAGCCGACGCGGGAACTACCATCGTATGCATAATCATCCTGGCAGTGCTTGGTCAGGATGCTACTACGTAACCGGAGTGAATTCAACAAACCCATTGGGTGGCGTGATTGAATTGTATGACCCACGTCCGTTTACGGAGATGGTCGATGTACCGGGTACGCCTTATGGTCAGCGAGTGCATATTCGCCCGGTACCAGGGCTTCTCATTCTCTTCCCCAGTTGGCTTTATCACTTCGTCCATCCGTCTGATTCCGACACTGAAAGAGTGTCAATCGCTTTCAATGCATCTTGGTGGCCAGCATGACTAATTCAACAGGAATGACGCTGCAACATGCGTTAAGTGCTTCTCCTAAGCTATTTCCTCTCAATATCGATGCTGAAGGACGCTATGTTCAACTCGTTGGTCTCTCTGAAGCAGACTATCAAGCTGCAAGTTTCTTAGACAACCGATTGCTCGCAGCCAATACGCCTCAAGCGACAGTTCCTTGGCAAGAGCTTGCCGTAGCTGCATCCAACTTACCAGTCCGTTGCCATTTCATTTTTCATATTTCACATGTAGGTTCGACTCTTTTGTCACGGTTGCTCGGATCTCATCCATCTTGCTTTTCCGTAAGAGAACCTGCCATTCTTCGACTGATTAGCCAAGGAAATTTTCAAGATCGACTTCAAACGTTCCTCGGGTTGTGGTCGCGTACGTATCATCCAAACCAGCGAGCAATCATCAAGGCGACGAGCTTTGTTAGCGAGATAGCTGTACAACTACTTTCGATTGCTCCCGATTCGCGAGCTTTGCTGATGTTTGTAAAGCCAGAAACATTTCTACCAGCATTACTCGATGGGGCGATGAGTGATATCTCGATTAATGCCCAATCCCGTTTCGAGCGGCTTCAAGGTAAAGGTCTTCTTGGCGAAGTCAGACTAGACGACCTATCGCCGGGCGAATGTGTCGCGATGAGTTGGCTTTCAGAGATGGAATCACTCCATGAAGCAGCCAAGAATTTCGCGGATCGAACTCTGTGGCTGGATTTCGATGAATTCCTAAAGCAACCGGAACTGTATTTGCAAAAATCTTTTTCACATTTCGGTGTGAGTGCGGAAGTTCAGTCGCTTATAGCCGGACCGATAATGCAAAGATATGCCAAGAAACCCGACGTAAATTACGACTCGTCCTTTCGTGCGAAACTGCTCGAAGCATCGAGGGAAAAATACGGAGACGAAATTTCTCGAGGGCTCGCGTTTATCAAGCGACACAAAACAGAGTAAATGTTATCTGTTTCGTAGCCAATCTACGAAGTTTGGATCGTCCATCTTAAGAACGGGACCTTCTTTTCGGCGTCGTTCAAATTTTGGATCCGTTGGGTCAAACGTGTCTTCAGGCTTAAATACACGTGGGTCGACTGGAACAAATTTATACGGAGTAAAATCCGGTGTTGACGTGAACATATCTGACAAGTCATTCGCAGTAGCATCAAATAGATTATTGGGGCCCAAATTAAATAGCCGGTAAATTGTCTTGGTGATGCTAACAATTGATGTGTGCTCATGTGAGACAACGCCACGCTTTGCCCACGGGCTGATACAAAGTACGTACGAACGATGGCGATCAATCGAATCATTATCTCCGCCCGAGTCATCTTGCGTAACGAAGATTGCCATCTTCTTCCATTCTGGCTGAGCAGATAGATAGGCGACGATCTTTCCGAGCGCCAAATCGTTGTCTGCCATATAACTTGCAACATACGGAAAGCCGTTCTTCGGAATCGGTGCTGCACCGTGATCGTTGCAAAGCGTAACGTTGATGAAGTTTGGAATCTTGTTTTCGTGTTTTGTTCGATACTCTTCCAGATCTTCAACGAACCAATCGACTCGTGCAATATCAGGAATGTAGTTGTTGTAAGCCGGAAAATCAAAATCCGTATTGTCAAACAAAACCTTTGGCATCGGAAAGTTAACTTGGGTGTATGCCCCTGATCTATTCGTCATTGGCCCCTCGTCATTGTCAGGAAGTTCAAAGCCTTCGCCGTAGTTGCGAAATGGAATTCCGCCACGCGAAAGATGTTCCCACATCGAACCGTTCTCGAGATAATCTTCTGGTATTTGTGAGCCGTTGGATGTGAACGATACAACTCGACCTTTAGCTGTTTCACTTTTACTGAATCCCCATCCGGAATAGAAAACTCGTGTGGTCCATAGACTTGGATAAGCACCCACCAACCAACGATGCCCGTCACCAGATGCTTGCGGCTCCATGTAAAAGTTATCCGAAATACAAAAGCTTTCTGCCAGTCGAATATGATTAGGCATAATCGGCATGCGCTCTTCTTTACCCTTCTCGGCGAGCCATCCGTTGAGTCCAAACTCTGCGTAGTCGGGCTCGCTTGTCGAGCCTTTCAAGCCTCCAAAGATTCCGTCAAAGGTATGGTTCTCTTTCGTAATGAAGACAACATACTCAATGTCTTTTGGTAGAGTTGTCGTTGGCTTCGCGTTTGGACGCATTTCGCTTGGGATCATCCCATTGTTTCTCAGTACTGTTTGCAAGCCTGATTTAAGATTTGTTAAATCAACTACGCTAATCATCCCCGGCATTTCTTGGAAACCGAATCTTTCGTCGCTTTCGGCACGGCGATGCTTAGCTCCTCGAGGGCCTTGTCCAAGTCCTTTTTGAGACGATATGAAAAGTGTGTTTTGGTCGGGAGAAAGTCGGCACGAAGTTGGAAACCAACCGGTAGGAATCCAGTCTTCGACGACGCCTTGTGCAACATCGATCACAGCCACTGCGTTCAACCCTGACGCACAAACATACAACTTCTCTCCGTTCTTACTCAATGCCATACCCGATGGTATGGCTCCTCTCAATGTTGCGAGGGCCGGTTCGGGTGCAAGTTTAACAGTCTTTCGAATCTCTAATGTCCGCGAATCTAAGTATTGAACCGTGTCGTTGTTCGCATTTGCGACAAACAACGTGTCCTTGGAGACAACCAACGCATTCGGAGAACTGCCTCCAACAGCTTTGCCACTATCGGTAGGTGCGTGAATGAGAAGCCCTGTCTTGATCTTTGCAGAAACAGTCGGTGAGACGGGATCTGCAACATCGATCATCCATACTGAATGCGCATCGGGGACCAACGGATCGCCCAAGCCTGGTACTTGACGTCCCTCTTTAAACACTCCCTCTTCCGCCTCTTTGGATGGAAACCCAAAGGCCGGTATTGTCAGGCCCCTTTCATCACCACTGCCGGTAGGTACAAGCGAGTAATCAAAAACCCCGATATTTGCAACGAAAAGTCGCTTTCCATCCTCTGAAAGTGCAAGTGAAAATGGTTCACGCCCTGCAGCAATATCTGCAACAACTTTTTCATCTTTAAGGTCAAAAACAACGATTCGTTGTCGAGCAACGTCTGCTCCGAAGACGAATCGACCATTCGGCGAAATCGCAATATCGTTAATGTACGCTTCGT
>JAIYDQ010000441.1 GCA_027487375.1 Planctomycetaceae bacterium | reverse complement strand
ATTCGTGGCTAACGACGGATAAAAAATCGTATTCGTCTGCATCTAAACCTTGCGTCGTTGCACCGAAGTGCCACTTGATTGTTGGATCGACGGTCATCGATCCACCCCATGGGCCGATATCGGTCAATGTTGTTCCCACAGCACCGGTTTGACCACGCGATCTCACGGCTTGCCCCCATGCTGACGTACCACTCCAGCTCAGACCGCCCGGTCCCCCCAACGCAACAGCGTTTCCGGGAAGGTCGCGTGCCCCAACATAAATCACCATCTCATTGGCAGCGATCGTGCCACCGCTAATGACTTGCGTCGCGCCGGTCGATGGATTGGGGAAGACGGCTTGCCAACTATTGGTTCCCGAAGGAGTGATTGCTGCGAGGGCGTCGCTGTACTTGGAAAAGACGATATCCGCAGCCGCCTGCAAAATGTCTCGCCTCTCTTGAACACTAAAGAAACCTGTCGTGTCGAGGGAGTAGTCAAATCGGGGGCGAATAGGACCTGGAGCAGGTGTTGCGCCGACCATGAGATTCGATTGCGAGCCATCGCCCCAACGCGCAACAGCCGAGACGGTCCCTAATAAGCCGGCGGTGCTCACGACGCGATCGACCGAGAAAACGGTTCCTTCTCCGACCAACATAACTCGTGATTCCAAAGTCTCGATGGCAAGTCGGACGTGAGACGACGAAGACCTTTTATGATCTCGAGAGAGGCATTTCGCGATCCATCTAGAGTCATCAACTTTTCCCGATCTTTCAATGTTAGTTTTCATGCAATCCAAATCCAAATTAGTTTGTATGCGGAAGCACTAACAGATAGGCGACCAGGAAAAAGAAGACGCTATCGAGAGGTCTCGATAAGAAAAGAAGACGGGCTGAACGAAAGGAAGGTGGAAAATCAAAGTATGACGAGAGACTAGATTATACGAAAATCACTTACTTTGACGCAAGTGAACCGCTATTATCGCCGTTTTCGCAAGCCACCTCCCCCTTTGTCGTCCGCGACCATTTTCGAACTTTGACATCCTGCGGCATGACACCAGAAGTGACTACGAACACAACCAGGCCCCTTGCCGATGGATATCGTTCGGATATCGATGGGTTGCGGGCTGTTTCCGTGGTTGCAGTGATACTCTTTCATACCGGGTTGGCTTGCCCGGGTGGGTACGTGGGAGTAGATGTATTTTTTGTGATTTCCGGCTTTCTTATCACCGGGCTGATCGTAAAAGACTTGGAAAACGGCCGCTTTTCGCTTGTCGATTTTTGGTTGCGACGGGCTCGCAGAATTCTTCCGGCAGTTTTTGCTGTTACCCTTGCGACACTTGGACTCGGGTACTGGTTGCTGATGCCGTATCACTTGATGCAAATGGCGAAGTCAGCGATTGCTCAATCCTTTTTTGCGTCAAACTTCTTTTTTTGGCGTGACCGAAACTATTTCAACCAGGAGTCCGAGTGGAAGCCATTGCTGCACACCTGGTCGCTCTCAGTCGAAGAACAGTTCTATCTGCTGTTGCCGTTTTTTCTCTATTTTGTTTATCGCTTGAACAAACGATGGATGTTCGCTGCGGTGTTAGCAGTCGCATCAGCTTCGCTTTTATTGAGCTGCAGAACAATCACTGCCTCACCTGCGGCCACGTTTTACCTATTGCCAACACGCGCATGGGAGCTTCTCGCAGGCTCACTCCTTGTCGGATTGAATCGCAGGGCTGTTTCCTCAATCGCCTCCGAGTTCATCTCGATCATCGGATTCTTGCTAATCATGACAAGCATTTTTGCTTATGATCGCAGCACCACATTCCCAGGCATCTCGGCTATCGTGCCAGTCTTAGGAACGATGCTTGTTTTGTATGCCAATGAATCGCACGCAACGACTATTGGGAGGTTGCTATCACGCCCCACCTTCGTGTTTATTGGGAAGATTTCTTTCTCCCTCTATCTCTGGCATTGGCCGTTGCTTTCTATTGCGCGATATGCATTCGATGGCCAATTGAGCATGAAAGCGATCGCGACTGTTTTGATCGTCACGCTTGGATTTAGTTGTCTGACCTATAGCATCATCGAGCAACCTATCCGTCGACGTAAAGTCTTAGCTTCAAACAGAGCGCTCGTTGTAACGCTCCTCGTTGCGTGGACCGTAATCACAAGCGTGTCCTTCATGATTTATCGATACGAGGGCTTTCCAAGCCGAAGTGCGCTTGCAACGATCCCTGCACCGGACACATTCCCCGTATCGGAGATCACTGCCATTCGACAAAGAAACTTACCCATCCTCGGTGATCGCTCTCGATCAAAACCGTCATTCGTCGTCTGGGGTGACAGCCACGCGGCGACAGCGATGCCGATGATAAGCGAGATTGCGTCCAAACGTGGACTAAGCGGTCTTGGTGCAGCTATGCCCTCTAGCCCTCCTTTACCCAATACGAAAAACGGATGGAATAAAGACCTTGAGGAATGGAATACTGGAGTCTTAAATCTGATCGAAGAGAAGGATATACAACACGTATTCCTGATTGCTCGTTGGTCGAGCTATATCGAAAAGGTCGCCGAATACGATCTCCTTTTTGGGACGGACCCGTTGCAGACCCTTGCGTACGATGACCAGACAGTCTCAAGAACTCCAGACGAAGCGTTTCAAGTTTTTGAGCGATCGATTCGAAATCTATGCGATCGACTGACAAAAGCCGGCAGACACGTCTACCTTGTTCCACAAGTTCCAGAGCAAGACTCTAGTCCTCGTCGAAGCGCTTTCACAGCAGAACGAACATGGGGATGGATTCCAAATCAACAACTCGGAATCGATCGTAATACGCACGAATCGAGACAACGTCGAGTCAACGAAGTATTTCATTCGCTTGCGTCGCCTTTGGTGACGGTCATTCCTTCGGATCAGTTGCTCTTTGGCAGCGACGGCCGGACAATTCTCTTCAATGATCAAGGGTTAATCTACAATGACACAAATCATTTAACGATCGAGGGTACGCGGTTCGCGCTGGCACCACTACTCAACCCAATCTTTGATACGATAGCCAATCAATGATTCATTACTCGTATTCGGCATGCTGCTTCGATGCAACCGTCCCCAGTTAAAGCAAACCAACCACCGCGAATCTTTTTCTCTGTCGGCGAACCGAGTGGAGACGTTCACGGAGCGAATCTTATTCGGGCTCTTCGAGAGAAGTGCCCGACTCTTTCTGTCCGCGGTTTCGGCGGTGACAAGATGGTGGACGCAGGCCTACAAAGCGACTTCGATTTAACGACGCTTGCGGTCGTTGGCTTCGCAGAAGTGTTACCCAAGCTTCGCGAGTTCTTTCGCGTTGCGGACATCGCCGAAGATGTCTTCCGAAAAGGACTTGTCGACGGCGTTGTCTTGATTGATTTCCCTGGCTTCAACTGGCATATCGCGAAGCGAGCAAAAAAGTACGGGCTGCCGGTTTACTACTACCTTCCTCCACAACTATGGGCATGGGGTAGTTGGCGGATCAAAAAGATACGAAAATATGTCGACCGAGTGTTATGCAATATCCCGTTTGAAAAAGAGTGGTTTGAGTCGCGTGGCGTAGCAGTAGATTACGTTGGGCATCCCTTTTTTGATGTCGTCTACTCGCAGCCTCTCGACCAAAACTTCGTGAATCAATGGAGCGAGACAACGTCACTCCAGGTTGGAGTTTTACCTGGGTCACGACAGCATGAGGTGCATCGAATATGGCCGCTCCAATTGGAGATTATTCGTAATCTCCATGAAGAATTTCCTCAAGTTCGATACTTAGTTGCAGCCTTAAAACAGCCCCATGCAGAATGGTGCCAATCACAAATCAAAGGAGCCGACGAACAGCTTCCTATCGAAATTTTCTCCGGAAAGACAAGTGAAATTATCAGCCTTTCGGACTGTGTGTTCACCAAGAGCGGATCGGTTTCTTTGGAGTTGATGGCTCGCGAAAAGCCGACAGTGGTACTCTATCAAGTAAGTAACCTGACATACGCTCTTGGGAAAATGCTAACTCGATTAAAGAGTATGACGCTCCCCAATATGATTGCTGGAGAAACGATCATGCCCGAGTTCCTGGCAGCAGGTAAATCTAAAGTTGCCGTTAGGCAAGCGGAAACTGCTCTCGCAGACCTCCTTCGAAATCCAGAGGCACGCGAGAAGCAAAAGGAGTCGCTAAGAAAGCTTGGCAACGATTTCGCACAGCCGGGCGCGAGTGCGAAGGCTGCGGAGTTACTCTTAAAATACCTTCGATCAGGTTAAACGGCCGCCGCCATTTGCTCTTCCGCGACCAGTTCTGCAATCATGTCTTGGAGTTGATCTACCTCATCGTTGAAAAGATTGCCAATCAATACGTCCGTGATTAGATGCTTTTTATCAGGGAACTTGCGAACAAGCTTTCCAAAGTTTAAGCCGTCATAAAATGCGCATACGAGATATCGCATACGATCCATCGCTTTGACGTGTGCTGCCTCCCAGCTTCGCAGGCGAGCCTCTGAAAGATCATTCGCATCCAACGCATCCGCTACGGAATCCGCAGCCATGCCGGCTGAAGTTAAGGCGAGCATCAGACCTGATGAGTAGAGCGGATCCAAGAAGCCAAACGCGTCTCCAACCAGAACCCAGCCATCGCCAGCTGCTTTCTTTGCCTTGTACGAGTACTCCTTTTGCATCCGATAATCCTCGGTTCTGACTGCATCTTTAATTCGCGGTTGCAAGCCTGGACATCGAGCAACTTCTTCCCAATAGATCTTCTCAGGATCTTTCGACGCTCGGTCTTTGAACAGATAGTCATGCCCGGCAACGACCCCGACACTGACAATGTCATCATGTAAGGGAATGTACCAGAACCAACCTTTTTTACCTTCGGTTTGAATAACCACCGTTCCTCCACCGTCGATTCCTGGATCGCGGTATGCCCCCTTCCAATAAGTCCAGATAGCCGCCTTCTTTAGCACCGGATCCCACTCTCTTAGATTCATCCGGTCCATGATGATTGACGATTGACCGCTGGCATCGACGACTACTTGTGCGCGGACTTCCTTTTCTGTTTCACCTTCCAGTTTTACTTTCACTCCGTAGGCTCTATTTCCATCAAATAGAACATCTAGAACGCGAGCTCCTTCATGAACAACAACGCCTTGGTCGCGAGCATTATCTAAAAGCATCTTGTCAAATTCGCTTCGAACAACCTGCCATGATTGCGAACGCTCGTGCGGATCATACTGGCCAAAGCGAAAGGGTTCGGATAGCTTTCCAAGCTCATTAATAAACTGCACACCATACTTCTTCGTGAAATGGCTCCCCTTCATTTTGTCCAGCATGCCAAGTCGCTGAATCATCGGATAGCAGTATGGAATCATCGACTCGCCAATATGAAAGCGTGGAAAATGATCCCGTTCGAAAACAGTGACCCTATAGCCGCGCTGGGCAAGTAGAGTTGCGGTCGCTGATCCAGAAGGTCCGCCACCAATCACGATTACGTCTGTTGATTCCGATGAAGCGATCATTTTGATTTCCTGTTTGAAGTTGTTTTTTAGGGGTCTTCTGCTTTACATAATTCGACGGTGCAACTTTGCTGGAGTACCGTCTTTAGGTGCTGAGCACCTAGGATGCTCCAAAGCCGCTAAAGCCTGGACTCCAGCGCATGTGGCGGTTTCGAACTAGGCTTACTTCCAAAATCCATCTTCCGATTCGTGAGGTTCTCTTGCACGACTAAGCAATTCACTGAGGGTGGTTAATTCTCGTTGTGATAAGTGGCCTAATTGCTTCTCGTGGCACTGAGCCAGCGGTCGTCGGAGTTGCTTGAGCAGAGCCAGCCCATCCGCGGTTACTCCCACTAAGACAGTTCTCCGATCTTCAAGCGATCGCTCTCGTTCTATCCATCCATTTTGCTCCAAGCGATCCAACATTCTTGTGATGTCAGGAGCGCGAGAAATCAATCGCGTTGTAAGGCTAAGAGTCGGGATCTTCTGAGGGTGAGCCGATTCCAGAAGCCTAAGGACGTTGTACTGTTGGGCGGAAAGATTCCATTCGGAAAAAAGAGCATCTTCGATCGCCCGAAGTCGATCGTAAGTCCTCCAAATGGCCAGATAGGCCTCCTGCTGAACGGAATCAAACTTTCGTGTCGCGGATTTCAATTCTTCGTTCCTATATGGGTCAGGTAGTAGACTCGTATTGAGTTCCGAATCTTCGTCTTTCGAAATATCATACCGTCATTTTGTTGTTTCAACAACTATTGTTCGGACGTTATTCGGTGAAACTGTAACATTCCGGATTCAAATCGCACGATTTTTGCACGTCTAGCCGATCGCAAGTACATACGCTTGCAATAAAGTCGACTATTTTCAATGCAAGCCTCGTTTTCAACGGTTAATCAAACACGTGAAATCAAATTTAGACGCTAAAAGATCGGACACGGACGACTCGGAAGACACGGAGGAGATTTCAGGAGTCAAAATCTCCTCCGTGTCTTCCGTGCAATCCGTCTCCCAGTTTGCATCTTCATGGCCAGCATTCAGAATCGAAGATGGAGAATCGGCGTTTCACAAGCATTCCTCAGGAATTCCCGTGATGTAACGTTCGTGTGCATGCCTTTCGCCGCAAAAACACGCGTAATCTTGGCAGTAACTTTGTTTGCGAGTTCCTTGGTTCGGCTTTTACAGATTTGATTCTAGCGTGGACGTAAGCCCTGCTTTTAGGTCGCTTGCGTGACGCAAGCCGCTTGGTCGGTTTATACTCTGGGCTGTCTGTTGCTGCTGTATATTTTCGGCAGCGACAATTCGTCTTGATTGACGAGTTATGATTACCGAGTACTGAGAACTAGCGATGAACAACGAGCCTGTTTTGGATGATATGCGAAATCCCATCGATCCGCCGGTCGACTCCCAGCCATCCGTCACTCCCGTAAGTTCCGCGAAGCCCACAGCAGCCGATCTCGCGTGGAATCGGCTTCTTCGGAAGCTAGCGATTTGGGGCGGCTTTCTACTTGTCATGTACATCGCGCGAGATTTTTTCTTTGCCGCATTTATGACATTCCTGATTTGTTATTACACGCTCGCTTTGGTTGGCTGGGGCATGGCCTTGTTATCGCCCGATTGTGAGCGTCCTTGGCTTCGGAGATTAATGACGATAAGCATTTTCGTTTTGGTTCCCGTTGTTTTGCTCGGGGTTGGAATCTTGGTTTCACCGCACGTCGTCGCGCAGGGGCAACGGTTGAGCGGTTGGTTGCGATATGCGAGCCCAGAAACCGAAGCCGCACGATTACTTGAAGATTTTATGGGGCGCAGCATGTTTAATTCGCAATTCGGGCGACCGGGCTCTCCGAGCTACCAACAAGGCTTAGAAGATTTTTACCAACGAGGCGAAAGACATTCTTTGGAATACAATCGCTTTCCGAGTTTAGAAGCATGGGTCGAAGGAAGCATCTTCAGACCCTTTATAGACAACGAGCGCGAGGACATTAGGTCGTCAATGCTTAGCGAAGGAACAGGTAGTCAAGCACTCGCGGAATGGTTCACGACCATCAGAGGCCCAGAACTCATTAGCGAAGCCAAACGTGAGATCTCTGAGAAAGGTCGCGCCGCGGAGGAGGTAACTCCGTTGATTCGAGCCGCCGCGACAAGCACACCCGAACAACTACTCAAGTTTATCATTCGTAATCCTACGGAGTTTGAAGCGTTGAGACTGCAATGGATCGACGAGACTTTGGAAAACAAATTTGACGTTGTTCAAGAGTCGCCGGAGTATACGGAACGATTGCGAAACGCTTTCGAAACCCAGCGTCAGTATTCATCCAATGCAATTCCATTCTCGTTTGACGAGTACATGCAACTTGCCAAGGTGCGTCAGCAAGGAAGACGAGCATTTGGTGAAGTTTTCGAGAAGCTACGTCCCCCACCTGCCGACGAAGATGCGGCCAGTAAGGAGCGTCGTTTGCGAGAGGATTTCGAAGCGGCGATGATGCACGATTTGTTTCAAAAGTGGTGGAACTCGAATTCGTTTGCGAAGTTTATTCGTCATCATCTTCAAACACTCGGAAATCCTGATGCGGCTTCTGGTTGGATCGAACGCATTATCATTTCGTTGCTGAACGTGCCTTTAGACCTCGCGACAGCGTTCACCCTCAGTCTATTCATCTGCATTGACTTCACGAATCTCAAAAAATCGATGCCAATGTTACGAGAGACCTGGCTGCGCGAAGTCTACGACGAAGTAGCACCCGCCGCTTCAGACATGGGACATCTGATCGGTCGTTTCATGCAATTGCAGGGGATGATTGCTCTGATCAGTGCAACGTTGACTTCGATTGGCTTGTGGTTTCTCGGTGTCGAACACGTGATGGTTCTTGGTATTGCAACTTTTTTGCTGTGCCTAGTGCCCACGGTCGGTGGAATATTTGCGATTGTTCTAATCGTTGTGTTTTCGCTATTTCAGTACGGCGGAGGACTCGGATTAGCGATTGAGGCAGGGTTGTTTGCGACCTTCGTAAGTTTGATTGAGAGCTTCGTGACGAGCCCGCGAATTTTGGGGCAGAAGATGGACCTCCATCCTGTTTTGTTAGTTACTGTCCTACCCCTTGCGCAGTACTTTTTTGGGATATGGGGATTAATACTTGCGACCCCAGTAGCAGTATATGTGTTGCATGTTCTTGTCCTCGAACGGGGCTTACCGGGAGCGATCAGCAACTCCCAAAAGACCAAGCAGAAAGCCTCGCCAACTGCGTCAACTCTTTGATACAATGCGATTTACCAGACCGTAATGACAACCAATTCAGTAAGTCAACTAAGCAAGATAGAGTAGAGCCATGATTGAGAACTTGAACGAGACACTCAAGGAGACGACCTACGCGGGACTGGCACGCACGTTCCATCGACTGGGTTGGTGTGGCTTCTGGACACAAGTCGTGGTTGGTGCGATTCCCGCCGTTTTAATGACTTACTTGTTTTTCTTCGCGGGGTCGCCAATGGGACCACGTGCAGGGTTCCGATTTGTTGAATTCCTCACGCTTGCAAGCCTTGCCGTTCTCCTTTTTACAACCATTTGGTCGTTTCGCTACACGCGTTTAGCCCAACGAATCACAACGCCCGAATTTCGACCAACAAATGACTTTTTAAGTCGAGCCGCGTGGACTGGCATCATCGCAAGTACGACCGGTGTGTTGATCTCCATTGTCGTGATGCTGGTAGAAGTTGCTCACCTGCTGTTCTATTTTCTCTCAGTCCCTCAAGCCGGTGTCCCGGTCATTCAGACAACCAACGGAAACGATTCAAGCTGGGTTTCAGCAGTCGACATGCTCAGTCTTATGGCGCTTACACTTACTCTCTTTGCGGAAGTAATCATCCTCGTTTTTAGCCTCTGGTTACTCTTCAGAGTTACGATCGTCGCTTCAAAATCATACGAAGAAGCAACCGCATAATGCTTGAGCGAAACTTGACTTGGGCTTAGCGGGATCCGTAAGAATTCCGACGTCGATGGAAACACTTGCAGATTCTAGTGCCTGCAGATTTCTTGCGACATCTGCTACGAGTTCCAACCCTGGTTTTTCAATCTGACCAAAGCACGATAAGCCGCTGGCCTCTGCCAAAATGGTGATCGCTAGAGCAATGCTTGGGTAGCTGTAGCTAGCCAGATTGCTGTAGGACAGTCTTCCAGCCTGTCGGTTTCGCAATCGACAGGCTGGAAGACTACCCTACGCATGGTCATCGTGCTCGATCCGTAGCTACATCAACCCAAGATTCGATCTAGAAGTCACAGAAAACTTCGAGGCATGATGTATTCACGAGATTAACTGGCTGCGGCTTCTGAGGAAGCAGTCGGAGTTGAGGCTAGTGCCGCGCGAAGCTTTTCTTCACTTTCGTGAGATAGATTCGATTGAATCACTTCACCACCGAACTTCTTGACTTCCTCTAAGACTTTATCTGCGGTCATCGTTCGGATCAGGACGCAGAGAGCCGCCCCATCCGGCTTGATGGTGCTTGCAAGGCTTTTTAGAAAGCCATCATCAATGCCGACGTCAGTCAACGCCCCGGAGATGGCTCCTGCACTTGCTCCCATTGCCATTCCAAAGAGAGGATTCAAAAAAATCATCCCGACAAGAGCTCCCCAGAATCCGCCACTCACGGCACCGGCTGCAGTGAGGTTGTAAAGCTGGCGGAGCTTTATGTTTCCTTTTGCATCTCGGACAACTACAACCGCATCTGCCAAGTCGATCAAGAACTCTTTTTGCATTTTCAGCAAGGAAATTCGGACTTCTTCTGCCTTCAGTTCACTCTCGTACCCAATTACCACTAATGTTGCCATAACGATCACCTAATGCCTAGTCTAGAAACAATTGAACTTTACTCTCGAGACTTAGCTTACCCGAATTCTTGAATTGACGCATGGAGCAAGAACCGCTTTGCGAAATCTTCATGGGTCGGTATCACGGATTTATTGATGAAAGCCGCGACCGCGCGGTCGTTCGAAAAAGTGGATTAATGCGAGCATCCCTTCGGTCTCTCTTAATGTAGGTCTGTCCCGAGATCGCCTGAATTTTGCTATAGTTTTGGTTTACACCGGTTTAGCGTCCTATCCCTTGATCATCAAAAGTTACTCTGCATGTTTGAGCATCTCTCGGATCTTGAAAACCTGATATTCAATCGATCGGGAAAGACTCCGTTTGCGAAGTTCCGAAGAGAGGCTACAAGCGATAGTTCCTCGGATCTCAATACTCTGAGCTTGATAGAGGTTCTAAAGCAGCTTGCGAAGGACAGCAGGAGAAGCGCCGAAGAAAGTCTTCCGCATCGCATTACTAGCGAGTTGTCACAGGCATTCCTTGCTTCAAAGCAAACTTCCCCGATTGTTGCCATTGCGGGAATCCTCAATGCAGGCAAGAGCAGTATGGTCGCAGGCTTTTTGTCACCGGCGGGGCGCGAGCGATTGCTGATTGGGGCGTCCAATCAAGAGGGAACCCACCGCTTTATTCTTTGGCTTCCCGAATCATGGAAGAACGATCAATCACTATGGCAGAGCACTCTTTCACAGATTGAAGGTATCTTTGGCTATCCACCGGAAGAATTAGCCATGAACCGCGAGATGGCCTTTGAGCAATACAATGGCCAATACAGTCGTGAGTACATGGCGCAGTATCCTACAAGCCAACCCGTTCCGCCAATACTGATTCCTTTGGTAGCGACAGACTCATGGCTGGACTCGCATGGGATCGGTCTCATGGATTGCCCAGACATCCAAACGGGCTTCTTCGGAGGCGATCTTGATTCGCTGGCAGTGACAAACTCCGGGACATCGCAACACGACTTACGGACAGATACCGCACAGTCCATGTTTGCCGCAAGGCGTCGTGCTGCTTTGGCAAAATCACTACAGATATCGTCTGCTTTTGTAGTCGTTTCCTCCGCAAATTCGATTCAAGATGAAGTGGTTAGCGATATCCTGGGCGTTGTTCAGCGTTCGATGCCCGGGCTACGAACGATACTTGCCGTGAATCGTGTGCCGCGTCGCTATACATCTTTAGAGATATCCAACGAGATTGCTAACGGTTATCGCGAGCGAGGCTTGTGGCGAGTTTATATGGCTTATCACTTCGAAGGCCCCCTGCTCCGCGAACGCATACCACCAGCTAAATTGCTTGGAACTCGCGATCAACCAGTTGCACCGAAGTCATCTGAAGACTTGCCGGTATTCTTTAGAATTGACAAATCGCCGCCTGCCCAACCGCCGGCAGAGATCGTTTCGGAGGACGTGTTGGTCACGATCGGCGCACAATTGGATCCAAGCCAACTCGCCAAAGAAAGACTCAGCGCGACTCTTATATCTCTCACGACATCGATCCATCAAGGTCTCCATGATATCGAAACGCACAACCAAAGAAGCCTCAGCAGACGAGATCGATGGCACGACCTATTGGCTCAAACGATCCTCCGATTGTCGACCAGCGAGAAGTCGAAGAGTGGAGAGCTAGATTCAATTCGACTGCAAGTTTCCCATGAACTCATTCAGCAGATTTCTACGAGCCTCGAGAAGACAGCTCCTTGGTGGGCCAGGCCAGGTCGAATTGCCATTCGATGGTCATCGAAAGTTCAAGAAGCTGCGAGCCAAGCCACCAGCTGGCTTCAGTTGCCGGCATGGATCACTCGTCGTACTACTGCAGTGAGCGAATTCGTTACTTCCCGTTGGCGAACTGGCGATGGAGGACGCGTCATTTCTTCAAGAGATTTTTTTGACGCGATCACGGTTCAAGATTTGCCATACGGATTACTGGCCGCTCAACAAATAGAAGAGCGTAAGTTATGGGAAGAACGCTTTCAGAACGCCCTGAAACGATTTCAATCCGAGAGTCGTATTCGACTGTCCAACGAACAACTCGATTCCTACACTCGTGAAATGTGGCAGCGAATGAGTTGGGGGCAGAGTTTTTTGACAGGCGTGGCACCGGCTGGACTACTCTTCGCCCCAATCATCGCGGCGGCTATGCTGCCCTTCGAAGGTGGCACTACAGCCATGTTAACAATTACGCTCAAGGAGTTTCTTGGAGCCGGACTGGCAACCGTCGGATTATCGATGATGAACAAAGATACGATGCCCAAACTAGCTGAAGAAGAGACCGCGTGGAGTCAAGTGAGCGAACTTTTTGCGGTCTGTTGTGACGAGCTTGGGCTCGAGCGCCCCTTGCCTGAAAAGATGCCAAAACTGAAGACAGCAAACTCCGAGAGAACGCTTTCGGAGGCAACATTGCCCGTGATTACTAAAGAATCAATCGATCCGGCAGATCGCATTTACATGATCGAAAGTATGACTTTCAAGAGCATCAAGCAAGTCTTGACAACGTTCGGGTGAAAACCTGCACGAGAAAATCGCAAGCCTTGCATTGTGTGCATGGGCCCTGCCCATGAGATGCAAGATCATTGATACGGCTGACTTAGAAAAGGCCAACCGTTCCTTGATCCAAAACATCTTTCTGAACATCATTTACCTACATCGGGCTGCGGCCTCACTTTGCGCCTTCCAGGAACCGACTATGAGCGTCATCCCATTCGCTCGGGCTCTTTGGTTCGTAAACGCGTATTGAGCTATCCGCACGCAGCCACCCTCGAGCTTCGATGACGCTCGATAGCCTTCCGGTTCCCAAGCATTGAGACATGATGTTTCCAATCGCGGTTGCTTCCACTGGCCCTGCAACGACAGTGCGATTGGTTGCGCTTGCTGTCATTTGGCAAAGCAAGTCGTTTTGTACGCCGCCCCCGATGATGTGAATTGTCTTGATGGAATACCCAAGCAAGGACTCGAGGCTTTCAAGGCAGGTTCGATAACGCATCGCGAGAGACTCCAAGGCACTTCTAGCGATTTCGGCGTGATTTTGAGTATTTGAATAACCACGCTCAGAATAAAGCTTCTGTATTTCATCAGCCATGTTCAACGGAGCAACAAGACTCGGGTGATCGGGGTCAAATAACCGTTGCAGAGGTTTCGCTTCGCGAGCCATTTCCGTAAGCTGTCCCCATGCGTATTCTGATCCCGCTCGCTGCCACTGAGCACGACACTGTTGATAAGGCCATAAGCCAGAGATGTTCTTCAGAAGCCGAATCGTTCCCGCTACACCACCTTCATTCGTGAAGTTCAACTCTTGGCATTTCGCATTGAGCAACGGTCGGTCAAGTTCAACGCCCATCAACGACCACGTTCCACTGCTGATGTAGCACCAATTCGGCTGAGCAGCCCCAAACTCCGATGCAGGAACAGCTAGCACCGCCGCTGCTGTATCGTGAGTAGCGGGAACGGTTACTCTTACCTTCGTTGACAGGCCTGTACGCGTCGCCAAGTCAGAAGTAATTGGTCCTAGATCAGTCCCGCTTTCCACACATGGCGCAAACAACTTGGCAGGAATATCGAGAGCACTCAGTACACGAGAAGACCAATCGCCAGTAGTTGCATTCAATAGTTGTGTTGTACTCGCATTGGTTCTTTCATTGCTCTTTTGCCCCGAAAGCAGCCAATGAAAAAAGTCAGGAATCATGAGTAGTCTGTCTGCGACGTCCAAAGTAGAGGAGCCTTCCTTACGGAGCGCAAGCAACTGGCACATCGTATTGATCTCCATGAACTGAAGACCTGTTTCCGAAAAAATTGCCTCCCGAGACAGGATCGAGCAAGCCAATTCGGTCATACCTAGATTCTTCGAGTCGCGATAACAAAACTGAGGGCCGACTAGGTCATCATTCTTATCAAGCAAAACATAGTCAACGCCCCAGGTGTCCACACCAACCGAGCGAATGTTCACTCCATATTGAGCCGCTGCTTTCGACAACCCCAACTCGATTTGGGCCCAAAGCTCAAGCAAGCTCCACAGTAGCCGCTTGCCCACACGGACAGGATTATTGGCGAATCGATGAATCTCCTCTAGCGCAATCCCGTTCTCGCTGACTTTGCCCGCCAAGACTCTTCCGCTCGATGCGCCCAGATCGATCGCGATGTAGACATCATCTGCCGAGAATTTCTGTTCCATCTTTTCCAAAATACGTTTCGCTTTGACAATCATGAATGAAAGGAATCCGCCAAAAAACTATTGATTGGCGACAGGTCTTTAGTGCGAGCGACAGATTCTAGTATTTTTCAGTCGATTCTGAAATCTCTCGATGATCACCGCGGAGAGTATAACTCAGAACCAGAAAGCAACCCAACAACAATCCTCGGAGCCGGCTAACTCTCGAATTTGCTGGGAAAACAAAACGTCCGGCATTGGCCAGCGAGTAAATTACAGTAAGCTTAAATCGACCGCGCGCTTTGACCCTGACAAACAATCGAAACTCAGCTGGATTACAGCCTTTAGGCGCTGAGCAACTTGGATGCTCTAAAAGCGGCTAAAGCCTGGACTCCAGTGGCAAGTCGCGCTGTCAAATTAAGTTACCCTTCGGAAAATCTGAAGCCCCTCATTAAACGCTAAAGTACGTCTCCTACCATGATGACCCAGCCCATCCCAAAGACATCGCCGACTCGACAGAAGAAGAACGTACCGTGGTTTTTCTTAGCTACTGTTTTCCTGGCGATTGCTTTAGGTTACAGCATTTACAGTGTCCCAACGTACCCTGTAGCCCAAGCTTCAAAGCGCGAAAATTCAAAATCCCTTGAGGATTCCACTACTCTCGATCGAACTGGTGGCTTCCAAAAGACTACCCTCTCTGCGACCCCCAAACCAGTTGATGCACCGGAAGGAATGGTATGGATACCAGGTGGCGAGTTTTCCATGGGAAGCGACACAGCCTGTGAGTCTTTGTGCAGCATCTCAGGTGTCACGCAGGATGCGGTACCTATACATCGTGTCGCAGTTGATGGCTTTTGGATGGATGCGACGGAAGTGACTAATGAACAGTTCGCTGCTTTTGTAAAAGCAACAGGCTATGTAACTGTTGCCGAACAAACACCTACCGCCGAAGAGTTCCCCGGAGCACCACCAGAGAATCTTGTAGCTGGTTCGACTATTTTTGCGCCAACCGTTGGACCTGTAGAATTGGATAACTACTTTCAATGGTGGAGCTACGTACACGGAGCGAATTGGATGCATCCCGAAGGACCAGACAGTTCAATTCGGGGACGCGAAAAATATCCCGTTGTTCATATCGCCTATGAAGATGCCGTTGCCTACGCGAACTGGGCGGGAAAGCGACTACCGACAGAAGCAGAGTGGGAATTTGCGGCCCGTGGTGGTGAAGCCGGAAAGCTCTACACATGGGGAGACGAATTAACCGTCGATGGAAAGTACCAAGCGAACATCTATCAGGGAAAGTTCCCAGTGGAGAATGGAGATGCGGGACTAGATGGATTCAAAGGCATCGCACCCGTGGCGCAATATGCACCCAATGGTTTCGGACTCTACGATACCGCCGGAAACGTATGGGAGATCGTTAACGATTGGTACCAGCCCGATTACTACGTAAGGCTAGCTGCGCAAGGTGCAGTAAGTAAAAACCCCCGTGGTCCAGATTCATCTTTTGATCCGGCTGAACCTACTGAAAAGAAACGCGTCCACCGCGGCGGCTCGTTTCTATGCACTGATCAATACTGCACGCGTTACATGGTTGGTACGCGAGGTAAAGGCGAGCATCGAACCGCTAGTAATCACGTCGGATTCCGATGCGTAAAAGATGTGTCCGATTCAACGCAATAGTGGTCGTCGAGTCACCCCAGCAGATAGCCAATAAGTACACTGCGACTGACGCGAAATCGAGTTCTAATCTCTACAATCTAAGACTATTGTCACCGAACGGTGCACAGCTTCGCTCACATTGTGTGGCTTGACCAAAGGACAATGTCTCGCTGATGAATTCATCAAATGGTGGTAACCCAATCAGTCCCCGATCCCGACAGATTAGCCCGCAGAACATGAGCGAGCATAAACAACTTTAACGCGATCGAATAAAGTTGGCTTCAGGAGAGAGACGCCGCTTCGCGGTGCGGCGGGTCGCGTCTGCGGAGAGACGCGGCTACTTGGTTGCCAGTCGCGTCGGTGGAGAGACGCGGCTAAGGTGAACACAGATCTAGTCCAACTGCAAGTTAAGCGGCTCATCAACCTTTGCGGGAAGCTCTTCCGATTCTGCTGTTGCGTTTTTCTCCGCAGCACTTGCGCCGTCGTTCACTTCGATTTTTCGCACTTCCACTTTCGATTCGGAAACCGTATCGACGCTCGGAGCAGGAGACGAAGCGGCCGACGACGTGTCGCTAGCGGTCACCACCGCACTATCCGCGACATCAGCAAACGAGGAGTAATTTGCGGAAATCGCAGCACTATATGGATCATAGAAATTCAACGGAACTCGCGTCGTGACTCGGCGTGGAACCATCACCATTTTGGTTTCGGCTACCCTGCGAGCAACACGTTTGGTGACGGGTACTTTTTCTGTGTACCGTTCCATCGTTTGCACTCTTACCGGAACTTCATCGACGACTGTTTCTAACTTGAACGACTCTCGAGTGGTCGTCACAGGACGAACTATTTGCTCAGGAACCCACTCGGTCACTTTCTTCTCAACCTTGTTCTCAATCAATCGCGGTACGACTTTTCGGACAGTCTGAGGGACCATAACTCGTTCTTGAACGGCTTGCATTCTTTGAACAGTGACGGGGACTTGTTGCTGAATGACCTCTTCCTGGATTCGTGTTGTTTGAATCGGGATTTGCTGCTGAATGGTTTGGCTTTCCATTCGAGTCGTTTGAATCGGGATTTGCTGCTGGACGACTTCCGTCTGCATTCGCATGGTTTGAACCGGAACTTGTTGCTGGACCATTTCCGACTGCAATCGAGTTGTTTGCACTGGGATTTGTTGCTGGAAGGTCTGAGGCATCAGCGATGTTTGCGGAATAGCAACAGTTTGCAGATTTGGTTGGTACATCACTTGAGTCGACACTTGCGGAGCTGATTGGAACGGAACCCATCCCAATCCGCCGCGACGGACGCTCGTTTGTCCAGTTACTGCGTTGAAATTAGTTCCACCAGGCTGCCAGCGCAGACGAAACGTTGTGTCGCCGGGTTGTACATTTTGCTGAGCAACAAAACCTCCCATGTCGACCGTAGCGAGCTGCTGTGTCACGACAGGTTGAAACGCAGTGAAGTTCTGAGTCTGTAAAGTGGTCTCTGTTACCGGTCGTTGAACCATGAAGCTTTGCGTCTGCATAGTTGTTTCCGTTACAGGCCGCTGAACAGTAAAGTTCTGTGTCTGAAAGGTTGTTTCCGTAACTGGCTTTTGAACGACAAAAGTTTGAGTCTGGAACGAAGTCTCTGTCACGGGCTTCTGAACTACCACGCTTTGAGTTCGAAACTCGGTCTCCGTGACCGGCTTGAATGTCGTTGTGATCTGCTCCTTTTGGACAGTTTCATCGACAAAGGTGTTTTCGTAATAGGACTTGTCAACAATCTCAGTACGTTCAACGGGCTTGAAGACCGTAAAAGTCTCATTAACAGTCGATGTTTCTGTTACCGGCTTGCGAACAGTCCGAGTTCGTTTGTCTACGCGTTCGGTAACTACAGGTCGATAGCGAACGACCTCGCGTTCTTCAGTGACGTCCTCATAAACAATTTTATAGGTTGTTTGCGGTACTTCTTCCCAAACGGTTTCTGTTTGCAGCCGATAGGTTTGGACCGGCGCGCATTGCTGCGCAAGCACGCAAAACGGTTGGCAGGCAACCATACCGCTTGCAAGCCAAGCCATGGACAACGCTTTTTTGTTTTTTGGATTCATGTAGATGCTTCTCGCACTAAGATACGTGTCTTCTGAACTTACGCTAATTCGACCAACATACAGTTGCTCAAGCTCTCACTCCCGAGTTACGACAACGTAAGATCTCACAGGATAGATTGCCCAATATTGAATCCGTTCACGCCCGGCTCCATTGTGATCTAAATCTAGATCACTTTCAAATGTAGAACGCGATTGACTTTAACGACGAATGGAGCAACTCATTGTCGCATCATTCTTTAGGAAAAACAGAAATTTCTTAGATTTTTCTGCAAAGTAGACATCACTACAGTTCGCGTAATTGGTACTATCCGCATAAGCGATTCAAGCTGACTTCCCAGCTTGCCCAGCCGCTTCAATCTCACACACCTCGGAGTTTCAATACGATCGTGACCATATCAAACGAATGGATTCCAATTGTACAAGTTCGTGACGCATCGATCGCAACCAAGTGGCTAGGCAAAGCGATAGAAGTTCGCGGATGGGTCCGAACAAGACGTGATAGCAAAGGTGGATTTAGCTTTCTCGAGATCAACGACGGATCGTCTTTCGGTAATTTACAAGTCGTTGCACCCAATGCGCTAGCAAACTACGAAAGCGATGTCCTCAACCTTTCTGTTGGTAGCAGCGTGATCATAAAAGGGGTGCTTAAAGAGAGCCCGGGTGAAGGGCAGTCGTTTGAAATGGAAGCAACCGCAATCCAAGTCACTGGGCACGCCGACCCACAAACCTATCCTCTACAAAAGAAACGTCATACCTTTGAAAAGCTTCGCGAATGGGCACACTTGAGGCCTCGCACAAATACCTTCGGCGCCGTGACGCGAGTTCGCAATCGGCTTAGTTATTCAACCCATCAGTTCTTCCAAGACGAAGGCTTCTTTTACATTCACACACCCATCATCACGGCGAGTGATTGCGAGGGTGCAGGCCAAATGTTTCGCGTGACGACGCTGCCTCTTGATAAGCTCCCGATTAAAGAAGGCAAAGTCGATAGCTCACAAGACTTTTTCGGCAAGCCAGCATTCCTGACCGTTAGTGGCCAGCTGGAAGGCGAAGTCTATGCCTGCGCCATGGGAAAGATTTACACCTTCGGCCCAACCTTTCGTGCTGAGAACTCGAACACGACACGACATCTGGCTGAATTTTGGATGATCGAACCAGAAGCAGCGTTCTACGAGCTGCCCGATAACATGGCTCTCGCGGAACGGTACCTCAAGAGAATGATTCGCGATTGCCTACAGGACTGTGCAGAGGACATGGAGTTTTTTGACAAGATGATCCAGCCGGGAGTTGTCGAGACGCTTCAATTGGTTTTGGATAAACCTTTTGAACACATGTCATACACAAAGGCGGTTGAAGTGCTCCTAGCAAGCGGGCAGAAGTTCGAGTATCCCGTCCACTGGGGAGCCGATTTACAAAGTGAACACGAACGTTATTTGACTGAGACTTACATCAAAGGCCCGGTGATATTATACGACTATCCGGCTGCAATAAAGTCGTTCTACATGCGGATCAACGATGATCAAAAGACCGTTCGAGCGATGGACGTTCTAGTTCCCGGCGTCGGTGAGATCATCGGTGGCTCGCAACGGGAAGAGCGATTGGACGTGCTCTTAGAACGCATGGCCGCAAATGGACTGAAGGAAGAAGACTATTGGTGGTATTTGGATCTACGTCGATTCGGGTCAGTGCCCCACGCCGGATTTGGATTAGGTCTCGAGCGTATGGTGCAGTATGTGACCGGTATGGTTAACATTCGTGATGTGATTCCGTTCCCTCGAACTCCTGGAAACGCAGAGTTCTGATGAGAACAAAGAAAACAACCGGTCGAAGCATATCAATCTGAACGAAACAAGGCAGCCATCGAGCTTTCGCTTGGTGGCTGCCTTGATGAATCGCTTTTTGTTGGACCAACCTAATGGTTGTCTGATTAAGCGCCTGGCATTACACCGACATCGTCACCTGAGCCTCGAGTCCCCATTGCTCCCCAAACTCCAAATGGCGATGGGCTGTTCCAGTTCGGAGTCAAAAGTGTGCTAGTGGCTCCGGGTGCATAATAATCGTTTGGACCTGCTCCTGGGGCAGTGTTCGTAGTGTCCACTTCGTTGGGAATAAACTTCACAGCGTTGTCAAAAGCAACCGCGTGGGCTCCACCGAAGTGATAGCTACCTGCAGTCCGGATCGCAGCATTTGCCGTCGCGTTCGTAGTGCTGTTGATACAGGATGCACCATTGGGTCCGATGATAGTTTGGAAACCGGTCCAATGGAGTCCACCACGCAACCATGACGAACCAGAAGTCGTGCTGAATAGAGTCGTGCCTGTAGTTGGCGTGGGATAGATCCCACCTCGAACACGCGTTTTACAATCGGTAACTGATACAGAAGCATTTGCGGCAAAACCGACACCCCCGTATGCCGGCGACGTTTCATTTCCAACGCCCATGATGGCCCGGCCTTGAACCTGTGGATTCTGTGCAGCGACTCCGTTATTCGTAAGTATTAAACTCGCACCACTGACCGTGGATACCTCCCCAAACATCAGCGTATTCGAGGTTCCGTCTGTTACGGCGGCGAGCGTCAGTTGAATGTAACGTGGGAAGGCTCCTCGTGAAGTGTTGGCTTCCAAGAAAGGATCATTTACCCCAACAATTGAATCGCCAAGGCTGAACACGTAGTTGGTTCGGGCCACAGAGGTTGCTGAACTCGGGTTCAATCTCCCCGGATCAGATGGACAGCGAAAAAAGCCGACTTGGGTCCGAGTGGGACTGTAATTGGGATCCCAAGGCGTAAGCCATTGCGTCGTTACTCCAATCTGACCGTAAGGACCGAGGACCTGTGCAACAGGCGTAGCCCCTGTGGTCATTTGCGTAAAGCCCGAATCGATTTTGTTGTATAGGGCCTGCTGTTCCATCATTGGCAGCAAACCAACAAGGCTAGTAAAAGCGACGAATGGCTGGTAAGTAGATGTACCTGCCGTCGCCACGTGCGGAGCGCTCCCAATCCTAGTCATCCCAGCTCTTGGGTTTTCCGCTCCGAATCCAGCCGAAAAAGCTGGAAGAAGCTTATACGTGTACTCGTAATTCAGCAGCGCTATTCCAAACTGTCGAATATTGCTACTGCAAGACATGCGACGAGCTGCTTCTCTTGCCTGCTGAATCGCAGGTAGCAATAGCCCCGCCAAGATTCCGATGATCGCGATGACCACCAATAATTCGACGAGCGTAAAAGCTCGCCTAGATCGATTACTCATTATTAACTATCCCCTAATTATTCAGATGAAAACGAATTTACGAAAACGCCACCACCTTGACTAAAACCTTAATGCCTTGAAGTTTGAATGGCAATACTTCGAAGGGTGCGTTTTGTTAAATGCGAGCAACAATTTTTTTATCGCCAAAGAAGCATTTAATTCGCTGCTTTTCAGGGTTTTGCGGAGATCCTTCCCGTGACGAGACTCACGGGCAACTCATGTAACATAGCCCGAAAACTCAAACGCTTGCCCGGATACATGAATGTGATTTCGGAGACTACCGATTGTCCCTGTAGTAGATGTCGTAAAAAATCTGGAGGCTGCAAACTTCGCTCCTATGAACAGGTACATCCGAATTCTGACGAATTCCGCCACCTGTAATTTGATGTCGTGCACAAGCAATAGGCTCAAGTTGACGCCCATTGGCTACGAAATGTCGGTCTAAACAAAATGGTTACCGGCGTATAAACTTGTATAGGCGATTCCTCGAACCGAAAATCCTCCAATCTGAATGCCCTATGACAACCAATCTTGCTACTGTTCAAGCCGACTTTCCATTTGCTCCGTATCGTTCGTTAAGCAATAGCGAATTGCAAGAACGTATCGCGAAAGTCAAACGCGAGATGGGTTCGCGTCTTTTGATACTCGGCCATCACTATCAGCAAGACGAAGTTATCGC
This sequence comes from Planctomycetaceae bacterium, assembly GCA_027487375.1. GTDB lineage: Bacteria > Planctomycetota > Planctomycetia > Pirellulales > Pirellulaceae > JAIYDQ01. The sequence continues at coordinate 15,752 of JAIYDQ010000441.1, read as the reverse complement.
CCATGCCGACCTGACAGGCGACTCATACCAGTTAAGTAAGCTTGCGGCAGATAGCCCTGACTGTAGAGCCATCGTTTTTTGTGGCGTCCACTTTATGGCTGAGACGGCAGACATTCTCGCGAATCGTCCCGAAAAACTCGAAAGTCGAAATGGTGAACGAGTCTTGGTTATCCTTCCTGATCTATCAGCCGGTTGCAGCATGGCCGACATGGCTGCAATTCGACAAGTCGAAGCCGCGTGGAGTGCATTGGGAGATGTCATCGACACGAAAGATCTTACGCCAGTAACATACATCAACTCTGCAGCTTCACTCAAAGCATTTTGCGGGAGGCATGAAGGGATCGTTTGTACTAGCAGCAATGCCAAGGCTGTTCTTGAATGGGCATTTGCTCGACGAAAGCGTGTCTTCTTTTTCCCTGATCAGCATCTTGGTCGAAACACATCTCTCAAAATGGGGATCACCAATGATCAAATGCCGGTTTGGAATCCGCACGCGGAAGACCTTGGTGGCAATACCGAAGAGGCGATCGTGAATAGCCGAGTTCTTCTATGGCAAGGTCATTGCAGCGTGCATCAAATGTTTACCGCAGCTCACGTCAATCAGTTCCGTGACAAAATCGCTGGTATCAAGATACTTGTACACCCGGAGTGTCCTCAGGAAGTAAATGACATTGCAGATATCTCTGGTTCGACAAGCAAGATCATCGAAACGGTTCGCAAAGCGCCGGCGGGTACTAAGTGGGCGATCGGAACCGAATTGCATTTGGTAAACCGACTCAAGGCGGAACATCCAGAACAGGAAATCCACTTCCTTTCGCCAATCATGTGCATGTGCGCGACCATGTACCGAATCGACTTGGCTCATCTTTGTTGGAGCCTCGAAAATCTTCAAGCAGGCCACGTTGTTAATCAGATCAACGTCAAACAAGACATCGCGGATTGGTCATTGATTGCGCTGCAGAGAATGCTGGACGTAAGCAAGTAGGCTGGTCTCTCCGAAGACCAGCAGGCATCCAAGTCTACGGAGAGACTTGGCTACAGACCATCACGCGTCCAAGTCTACGGAGAGACTTGACTACAGCCTAGCATTCATCCAAGTCTGCTGAGAGACTTGGCTACGTGATTGGTAAGCCAAACTTCAGTTCACGCTTTTGTTATGCAATCAAATCCCGAATAACTTTAGCGTGCTCAACTCCGGTAAGTCTTTGATCGAGCCCCTGGGCCTTGTAAGTGAACCTTTGGTGATCGATGCCCAACAAGTGGAGAGTGGTTGCGTGGAAGTCACGAATGTGAACAGGATCTTTGACGATGTTATAGGAGAAATCGTCAGTCTCGCCGTAAATGGTGCCTGGCTTTGAGCCGCCACCTGCCATCCACATGGTAAAGCATCTCGGATGGTGATCGCGGCCGTAGTTTTCCTTGGAAAGCCCACCCTGCGAATAGATTGTTCTACCGAACTCGCCACCCCAAATAATCAGCGTTGAATCCAACAGCCCTCGAGCCTTCAAATCGGTGATCAATCCGTAGGTCGCTTGATCGATGTCCTTGCACTGCGAGGGAAGGCGTTTCGCAACGTTGCCATGATGATCCCAGTTGTTCAGGTAGACTTGAACGAATCGAACATCTCGTTCTACCATTCGGCGTGCCATCAATACGGAGTTTGCAAAGGTTCCTGGCTTCTTTGCCTCATCGCCATAGAGTTCAAAAGTGCTATTCGGTTCGTCGGCGATATTCGTAAGGTCAGGCACACTCGACTGCATCCGGAAAGCAAGCTCATACTGCTGAATGCGTGTATGTGTCTCAGGGTCGCCTACAGCTCGGAAGTTCATTTCATTAAGAGCTTTCAGCCCATCGAGAGTTCTTCGACGAACATCCGAAGAAACTCCGGGTGGGTTGTTGATATAAAGAATCGCATCACCCGCGCTTCTGAAACTCACTCCGGCATGCTCGCCTGGGAGTTGCCCAGAGGACCATAAACGAGCGGAGATCGCTTGAATTTGTTCTGTATTCGTAGGCTGCGCGACAAGGACGACAAATGTAGGAAGGTTGTTGTTCATCGATCCTAAACCGTATGACAACCACGCGCCCATACATGGCCTACCCGTGACCATGTTACCCGTTTGCATGTAGGTGATTGCGGGCTCATGATTGATCGCCTCAGTGTGCATGCTTCGGATAAAACAGAGGTCGTCCGCTATCTTGCTAGTCCAAGGTAGTAGTTCGCTGATCCACATACCCGACTGCCCGTATTGTTTGAACTTGTACATCGACGGCGCGATTGGAAACCTCGCCTGACCGCTTGTCATACCGGTGAGTCTTTGTCCGTTGCGAACGGTATCTGGCAAGTCTTTGTCGTACCATTCGTTCATCTGTGGTTTGTAGTCGAAAAGGTCCATCTGCGAAGGCCCACCGACCATGTGCAAATAGATGACGCGTTTCGCTTTTGGCGGAAAGTGCGGCAAACCTAATTTGTTGGGGGTGAAAACTGCCGGCTCGGCCGTATCGCTAGGGGCTGCTTCGCCAGCCATCAAGTTCGGGACTCCTAGCGAAGCAAGTGCCGCCATCCCAAGTGCATTACCGCCGTTACGAAAGAATTGACGGCGTGTTTCCGCACGAACATATTCTTCCACCAAAGGATGGACACCCGTGTTGTTGATTGGTTGGGCAAAACGTGAGAGGGCCATAATCTATCCAGTTTGTCACAGATTGTTCTTAAAACACGTAGCCAAGTCTCTCCAAGACTTGCAACCATAATTCATTACAAAAACTACTTACCAATATGCGTGCAGCACGCGATCCCATTGCTGCCTTACTTGCAAAGCACTTCATCCAAATTCAGCAATTGATTACACAGCATGGTCCAAGCGGCATGTTCGGAGGCTGGAATAGCCTTTTCACGAGGCATCTTGCCGACTGCCAGCAACGAGTCCGCATCCGAGGGCGACGCCGCGTAATGATTCCGCAGATCCGCGAGCGACGCCAAGATAACTGCTTGCTCTTCACCATTCCAAGATCGACCAAGAAGAATCATGCCGATTGACTGGACCTTCTGCGCATCGTCTTGTTCTTTATCGCCATCTTTCGCAAGCAGGACACGCTGGGCCAATGCTCTTGCAGCTTCAACCAGTTGTGGATCGTTGAGTGTCACAAGGGCTTGCAAAGGGGTGTTCGTGCGTTCGCGTCGAACCGTGCACTGCTCTCGTGAGGGGGCGTTAAAAATCTCCATGGAGGCTGGTGGAGCAGATCTCTTCCAGAACGTATACATGCTTCGACGATAAAGTTTCTCGCCGGAATCTTCCTTGTAAATGCGTGTATCGCTATTAGGCATCGCAACCGCTTCCCACACGCCAATGGGTTGATATGGACGCACACTAGGACCACCGATTTCCTTCACCAGAAGACCGCTAGCAGCTAACCCGTAGTCACGGACCATTTCTGCATCCATACGGAATCTTGGGCCTCGAGAGTAAAGGCGGTTCGCCGGATCAACGAGTTTCTTTTGTTCTGTCATCACTGAACTTTGCCGATAGGTTGAACTCGTTACCATCGTTCGGAAAAGATCCTTGATGTCCCAATGCTTCTCAACGAATTGAATCGCCAAGAAGTCAAGCAACTGCGGATGGGTCGGCGTTTCTCCACTTACGCCAAAGTCACCGGCTGAACCCACGAGTCCCTGACCAAACAATTCCTGCCAGAAGCGGTTTACGGTAACTCGCGCGGTCAGAGGGTGCTTCGGATTCACAAGCCACTTGGCAAGGCCGAGTCGATTTTTGGGGAGCTCTGGTTCCATCGCAGGTAGGATGGCGGGCGTCTGTGCGCCAACTTCTTCGCCCCGCTTGTCATAGTCGCCTCGAAGTAGCACAAATGCCTTTGCAGGTTCCTTTTTCTCGGACATCACGTGGGCGATTGTTCCTCGAGACTCGATCTGCTTCTGCTCTGACTCAAGCGTAGCAAGGCTCTTCGTCAATGCCATGGTCTCGGAATCTTGAGTCCGCAGATACCAAGTGAAGACCTCTTCAGTTTCCTTTTCATTACGCGACTTAGCAGGTTTCGACACTAGATAAACGAGCCTATTAACCGAGCGAATCGCATCAACATCCGCGACGGATAAAGCTGAATTGTAGATCCGAATATCTTGAAGAATCGCGCCGTTAGCGCTGCTCCCTTTGCTACGACTACCAATTCGTAGTGGCGTTTCCGTTTGGATCGTCTCAGAGAGTGTGTTATTTGAAATCGATAATTTCACTTCGGAGCCATCAACAATCACTTTGACTCCTTCCGCTTTGCTGGAGCCATCGTAGCTGACAGCGATGTGAACCCACTTATCGGCTGCAATTGGTTTGTCTGAGATAACTTTAAGACTGTTTTCCGGGAAGCGATTGACGATGTGCGTTCCAATGCGTCCCTTTTCAACCCACAGATCCCAGCCGCGGAAACCGTTGTCTTCGTCCATCCGCGAGACCAACGCACCCGTCAAATTCTTTGAGCCCAGCTTGACCCAAGTGCTTATCGAGAAAGGTTGATTGCGTTCGAATTTTCCAACTTCCGAAAAACTTGGATGAGATTTCGCTTCAACGGTCCAAGCTTGATCGGCAACATAGCCAGGAGCAAGTTTGGCGGGCTTCGTCAGTGGCAAGCGATACTGTTCGCCTTCGAATACATATGCGAGCGTATTCGGTTGATTGTCAGTAAATGGTGCTTGAAAAACGGGCCTTGGAAGTGAACGAAGCGGGGCGAGAATCGCATGTGCGTTGGACTGTAGATTGTCTTTCCATGTATCGAATTCTGACTTTGCTGCAACTCGACGATCCTCCATTTTTTTCTTTGCCGACTCGACGGATGCGACCAGTTCTGAGTACCGCGCTCTTTCTGATCTTTGAGGAACCACAACGACAGGAGGCGTGTCTTTTCGGTTGCCATCCATGATCGTCTGGTTGAGGTTATTAAAGTATGCTGCAAGCTCATAAAACTCACGTTGGCTGATTGGATCAAATTTGTGATCGTGGCATACAGCACAGCCCGTAGTTAGTCCGAGCCAAATCGCCGAAGTCGTTTCAACACGATCTCGAGTATAGAGCACTTGATACTCTTCACTGATTGCACCACCTTCGCTGGTTGTGATGTTACAGCGATTGAAGCCGGAAGCAATTTGCTGATCGAGTGTTGCATCGGGAAGCAGGTCGCCCGCAAGTTGTTCGATGGTAAACTGATCGAAAGGCATGTTGCTGTTAAACGCATTGATAACCCAATCGCGAAACGAATACATCTCGCGATAGTTATCGAAGTGTATCCCGTGACTATCCGCGTATCTCGCATAGTCCAACCAGTATCGTCCTCGATGTTCACCCCAAGTTGGACGACTCAGTAGATCCTCCACGTAGCGTTCGTATCGATCTGGTGCAGGATCAGCGACAACCGCTTCAACTTCTTCAGCAGTCGGTGGAAGACCCGTTAAATCCAAACTTACTCGTCGTACTAGCGTGCGTATATCCGCTTCGGCCGACGGCTCGAGTCCTGACGATTCGAGTTTTGAAAGAATAAATCGATCAATCGGATTCCGAACCCAAGCCGTATTTCGAACTTCAGGAAAATCATGTCGCTTAGGTGGAGTAAATGACCAATGCGATTGATACTCGGCTCCCGCTTCAACCCAACGTTTCAAAAGATCTTTTTGTTCGGGAGAAAGAACTTTATGCGACTCCGGAGTTGGCATTATCATCTCAGGGTCTTCGCTGAAGATCCTTGCGATCATGCCGCTGGCTTTAGAATTCGATGGTTCGATGGCTCCGCTATCGATCGCCGCTTGGCGATCATCGAGTCGCAAGTCCGCTTTACGCGAAGCACTATCCGGTCCGTGACAGGAAAAGCAATTGTCAGCCAGAATAGGCCGGATGTCTCGACTGAAATCAATCGAGTCAGCCAGGGCGGCTTCCATGAGAGTGCCTTGACTAACGATTGAGGCTATACACGAAACAGCGCAAAGAAAATTAATTCGCAAGTACATCAGAGGATTCATGTCTCGCAATCGAAGGAAACGATTTATTTATAGGAAGGATAGAATGCAGGGTAGCTGAAAGTGCGTATCAGCAACTACGTCGCAACAATTGTAACTAGCTGCGAATACTCGGTGGGCAGGAGTCGTCTCGGAACAAGCACGACCTCGCTTGAGTATGTCGTTTTGCAGCGGCAAATTCAAGAACTATCCGTCTGCAAGCGGCAATATTCACTACAAGTCGTTGTTCTCAAACTTTTCCAAAAACCCGAGAATCGCAATCCAGAATTTCCGCGGATGGGCTCAAGCGGGCGTACCAATTATGCCGATTCTTCCGAAGATATCGCCAATTCTCGGAGGAAACGCAGATGAATTATCTCAAGTACTGGAAGCTCCAGCGGTCGCCGTTCCCTTTGGGGCAACCTGCGGTACCGACGACTTCTTCCGAATCAACATCTACGTTTTTCAATGAAGGAACCGTGCAAGAGGCGATCGCACGAATTCACTTTCTGATTCAAAGCCAAAGGTCGCTAGGAGCAATCCTGGGCCCGCAGGGTGTAGGGATGAGCCGGTTGCTAAAGCAATTCTGCAATTCATCTAGTTACGCCATGAAGCTACCAACCCAGTGCCGAGTTCACTACGTTGCGGTTGGCGGTTGGTCTGCAGATCGATTCTATCGATGGGTCTCTAGCACGATTGGTCATCGCACGGAAAGTTGCGACCAATACCAAACGGCGATCGACTGTATCGCTGGCAGCACGGCCATGAGCGGTCGGCTTGTGTTAGTGGTCGATGACTGCGATTGGGCATCCGACGAGTTATGCATCGCTCTGAATGAGCTTCAAAGCCGATCTACGAGGCTGACAATCTTGTTGGCTCTTTCGTCGGTGGGGCCGCAAAACGGCTTTGCGAACGAGGAATCCTCCAGCATTTCCTCGAAAAACCGAGGAGCCTTGTCAAAAATGCTTCAAAAGTCCCAACTTCGAATTGATCTACCAGCATGGGGGTTGGGGCAAACCGCTGATTACTTTTCGATGATGCTGGAATCCGCGGGAGGTCGATCAAGCATATTCGAAGCCCAAGCGATCACACGAATCCATGAATTATCCAACGGCTTGGTCAAGCCGATGAACCAAATAGCTGACCTTAGCCTAGTTGCTGCTGCCGCGAGAAAATTCGTCCGTGTTCCAAGCGATTTGATTGATCAAATTTGCGAAGAGGTGGGACTCGTCTCCGGATCCAGCCACTTTCCTTGGACAGAATCAAGTCAATTTCGTGCCGCTGTCGCTTCGACGTAATCGGCAGATACCGACCCTCGAAACAAAATTTTGATCCCTTTCTGTAGTTTTTTCGTAATGACTATCGTTGCATTGATCACCCTGCATGACAAATGAAGGAGTTTTTCGCCCCCTTTAGGTGGAAACATCGCTGGCGCGAGCCATGATGTAATAGAGGGCGCGAAAAACAGATGCATACAGATTTCCTATTCCCTGGTTATACTCCGAAAAACCATTTGTTAAGGTCGCATTTCATTCCCCACGCACTCAGAACGCGGGCGATCCATGGTAAAGCAGTCTTCCACCGCTGAAATAATCTTTTCGCTTGACCAAGCGAATGCGATGCTACCGTTGTTGAGATTGATCGTTGCGGACATAAGTCTTGCCCACCGCGAACTTTCCGAACGACGACACCAACTGCACCGCCTCGTACGGCGACGTGAGGATTCAAAAGCGCAGCTCTACAATGATGAGGTAGAAGACACACGAAATGATCTTCGCAATGAGACGCGACAGCTTGACGAATACATCTCGGAGCTGGAAGGTTTAGGCGTCGTCCTGAGATCTGCCTACGACGGAATCGTTGATTTTCCGACCGTTATCCGAGACGAAGCTGCTTTCTATATCTGGAAAATGGGCGAGCTGGATGTCGGATTCTGGCGGTGGCCCAGCGAAACCTTCTCGCAGCGCCGACCACTCCCCAAAGAACGCGCTTAAAGTCAATTTAGAGCCCCGAAAGAGGTTTCGCGGCAAGCTCGGTCTCTGCCACACCTCGGATGGCTTCGTCTAAGTCCCGATCGATTCGGCTTTTTGGTGCCGATTCTGACGCTTCATACGGTTTAAAGACTTCCGAAAATCTAGCAAATCCGCCCGGCACGTATTCTAGCAGGGATTTCTCGAATTAGCATTGAATTAGATCGCCATCGAATTTCATTTCGAGTCCGCCAGGTGTGTTTTCTATGCTCTTCAATCGATTCGTTTCGCTGGTTTCCGGCTTTGTTTTCTTGCTTTTGTGTGCTTTCTGCCCAGTTGCGAAAGCCGGAGTCTTTGTCGAATTCAACACCAACGTCGGTAACTTCCAGGTCGAGTTGTTCAGCCTTCAAAAGCCTGCATCCGTTGCTAATTTCATGACTTATGTCGACTCGGGCACCTATAGCAACTCGATCGTCCACCGAAGCATTCAGAACACACCATTTACCGGTTTCGGAATTATTCAAGGTGGTGGCTACGACACTGTCGGGAGCTCACTTCCAACTCTGCCGCCGATCGCGGACGAAGTTGGCATTTTTAGTAACCTCCGCGGAACCCTGGCTTATGCAAATGCCGGCCCGAATACGGCAACACGGCAGTGGTACATTAACGTGACAGATAACGTTGCATTCGACACGAATTACACGGTCTTTGGGCAGGTTATCGGAAACGGTATGACAGTTGTGGATCAGATCAACGCTTTGACGAATGTGAACGCGAGTGGTGGAAATCCCAATAGTCCTTTCGGAACACTCCCGGTTATCAATGCGAATCTTCCGAACAACCTCATTCTACAGCCCAGCAATTTAGTGGTCGTCAATTCGATTACCGCTGTGCCGGAACCAGGTGTGACAATGCTCTTGCTGTCGACAGCCTTGCCGATTGCCCTGTGGCGGCATCATCGGCGCAGATGAAATCTGCCGGATCGACTATCCCCCCTTTCCGAGCCGGGAATCTACTTTAAAACTCTACTTCTTCTGAATTTCCTGTCCCAGCTATTTTGTGGAGTTGCTGCTAGCCATGGCCGAACTGACTGTCCGAAAAGACCCTTGCGAACTTGATTTCCTTGCCTTGGGGGCTTTGGTTCATCGTCTAGACCCAGGGATCATCCCTTTTCGTAAAGCCAAGAGCTTCGACATTCACGTCTCTGGTGGCGAATACAACGTTGCGGCGAATCTTGCTGATTGCTTTGGCTTGAAGACCGGTGTGGCAACCGCGATGGTCAACTACGGCATTGGTGAAATGGTCCAAGCACGCGTGCGCGAGATGGGCGTAAAGCCCTTCTACAAGCACTTCGAGCATGACGGAGTTCGGGGCCCTAACATCGCAACAGTTTACAGCGATCGTGGCTTGGGAGTTCGTCCTCCAGTTGTTTTCTACAATCGAGCAAACGAGGCGGGTGGCTTGCTAAAGCCAGGTGATTTCGATTGGGCAAAGATCTTCGCAGCAGGCGCTCGCTGGTTCCACTCGGGCGGTATCTTTGCAGCTCTTTCTCCAACGACCTCCGAGCTCATCGTCGAAGGTATGAAGGCAGCCAAGGCATCGGGAGCCGTGACTTCATTCGATCTAAACTATCGAGCCAAGCTTTGGTCAACCATCGGCGGTGAAGCCAAAGGCCAAGAGATGATCAGCAAGATCGTTCAGAACGTTGACATGCTAGTCGGTAACGAAGAAGACCTTCAAAAGGGTCTCGGAATCCAAGGCCAAGACGTCGAATCGAAGTCGAAGCTTGATCCGAACTCTTTCTTCGACATGATCGAACGCGCTGTAAAGAAATTCCCGAACGTCAAAATGGTCGCGACCACACTTCGCGAAGTCCACTCTACCAATCGGCATGAATGGGCAGCCGTGTTGTGGTACGACGGCAAGCGTTATGTAAGCCCGACTTGCTCGCTAGATGTGGTCGATCGAATCGGTGGTGGTGACGGTTTTGCTGCTGGCTTGATCTATGGAATGCTCAGCGGAAAAACTCCGGATGAGGCACTTCGACTAGGTTGGGCTCATGGTGCGTTACTAACGACTTTCCCTGGCGATACGACGATGGCCAAACTGCCGGAAGTCGAAGCTCTCGCCAAGGGTGGTTCGGCTCGCGTTCAGCGATAACCTCAACAGCCAAAACATTTGTGCTAATAAGCATTAGTGTTGAAAAGCCGATGGCAATCTAGTGCACCGATACAATGACGTTTGTGTCGGTGCTTGCAGGCGGCTTTGCCTCTTCTCGGTAGCATCGTAGGATGAGACCATTGTCTCGTCCGGTTGTCTCGTTCCGTGGTTCGTTCGGGACAGTGGCCCCAAACAACTGGGCGCAAACGGCGACAGGCATCTTGCCCAACTTCGCAGCGACTTTCTAATCCAATCATGCCTTGGAACTAAGCGTATTCTCGCTTTCTTCCAAGCGGCCGAGAGTTGCGATGCATTCTTTCCGCGGGTTTACTTGGCTTTTGGTATGATCGACTACGATTGCGATCAATCGCATCCGTTTTGGGCATACATTTTGCGGCCCTTCGGTTTCGATACGAAGCTAAACATCGCATGAACTCCTTCAAACAAGAAAAAGCATCGCATGAAACGATCCCACCACAACATCTTGGATACCGATACGATCGACACGCATCAAAAGGCACTCAACGTAAACCTTGATCCTCGTCGTTATGGAACATTTGCAGAAATTGGTGCCGGTCAGGAAGTTGTACGATGGTTTTTTCGAGTTGGTGGTGGCGCTGGAACGATCGCCAAAAGCATTTCTGCTTACGACATGAAAGTTAGCGATGCGATCTATGGACGTGCATCTCGCTATGTTTGTCGCGAGCGACTGCAAGCGATGCTCGACTATGAACACAAATTGAATTTGGATCGACTCAGGGATGTTCGAGGCGACACTTGTGCTTTTTTTGCTTTTGCGGACACCGTTTCGGCACGCAATTTTAAAGGAACCAACGAGTGCCACGGATGGATGGGGATTAAGTTTCAAGCCTATCCTCGTGATGAAGACAGCCAAATCATCATCCACGTTCGAATGCTCGACAACGAAGCGGCACTCCAACAGGAAGCCCTTGGGATCGTCGGTGTGAATTTGGTTTACGGTGCCTTTGCCTTAAATCATGAACCGGAATTGTTAGTGAACTCGCTTTTGGATGGTCTGTCGACGTCACGAATCGAGATTGACATGATTGAGTTTTCTGGGATCGCTTTTCGACACGTCGACAATCGATTGATGAGTCTCAAGCTTGTCGAGCTTGGTCTGACAGGTGCAGCGATGTTTTCGGCAACTGGCGAAGTCATTCAACCTTCGGAGTTTTTCTATCGCAAAGCAATCCTTGTTGAACGAGGCAGTTTTCGCCCCGTGTGCAATGTCAATGTGGACATGCTGAAGTGTGCTCACGAGAAGTTTTCGCAACTTCCGAACGTTCGCGGAAAGGAAATCGTTCCGATCATGGAGATCACCATGCGGAACTTAAAGGCAGGAGGCGAGATCGACTTGCGAGACTTCCTCGCTCGTGCCGATGTGATGGCCGCTTGCGGTACGACGGTACTGATTTCAGATTACTTCGAGTACTATCGACTTGCAGCCTATCTTTCACGTTACACGAAAGAGAGTATCGCAATCACCATGGGTGCAGGCAGCTTGCAAGACTTATTCGATGAAAAGTATTACACGCAACTCGACGGCGGTGTTCTAGAATCATTTGGTCGGCTGTTTAAAAATGATTTGAAAATCTATTGCTACCCGCTCGAGAATCCTGCGACCGGCGAATTGATGACTTGCAACAATTTGGTATTTGCTCAGGATCTTCAAAAGCTCTACGGCTACCTCATGGACCGCGGTGGAATCAACGCGCTCGATAACTATGATCCGAGTTGCTTGAAGATCTTCTCTCGCGACGTGCTTGACCGAATCAAGAAGGGTGATTCAACTTGGGAGCAAATGGTTCCTCCCCAAGTTGCTGAAGTGATCAAGTCGAAAAATTATTTTGGCTATCAACCAGCGAGTTAGCCCTCTGTTGATCATGCATGCCAAAGATATTCATTGACAATATCGAAGACTCCCGGCTCGAAGCCTACAGGCACCTTCGAACCCGAAATCTGACTCAGTTCAGTGCAAAGTTTGTTGTTGAAAGCAAATTGCTTACCCAACGACTATTGCGGAGCGACTACGAAGTAGAATCGGTTCTCATTGATGATATTGCTCTGCCAGGCTCTGCCGAATGGCTTCCTGAGGACGTGATCGCCTACGTTGTCCCGCGTGATTCGATGAGTGAACTACTGGGATTCAACTTTCATCGTGGTGTTTTGGGCTGCGGAAAGAGAAAACGCCGACGTCAAGCCACAGAAGTCCTAGCAGCTCCCCTAGATCCCGAGGCGATGCCCCTTGCCACAGGTGAATCAAAAAGCCGCTGGACGGGAGTTTATGTCGTGGGCGTTCAAGATCCTGAAAACATGGGGCAGATTGCCCGCAACTGCTCGGCACTCGGTGTTCGCGATCTGATTGTTGGACCGGAATGCGTGGACCCTTTTGCTAGACGCGTTTTGCGCGTTTCGATGGGCTGTATGTTTAATCTACAGATTTCCTATGCCGCTGATCCGACCGCGTTTCTTTCCTGGGCGAATGCCCAAGGGATTCGCAGCGTGGCGACAAGCCTCTCCAGCGATTCCAAACCGTTGGAGCAGTACCGACGCACCCACGGTACATTGGTGGTCATGGGAAACGAGGCGAACGGGTTACCGGATTCGGTCCAAGAAGCAGCCTCGGAGCGAATAAAAATTGACATGCTCCTTGGAACCGACTCGTTAAATGTTAGCGTCGCTTCGGGAATCATACTCCACTACGTCACTCGGTTAGCAAATTCCAGATAAACGCCGCCCCAGTTCGAATAATCTGGCCAGCCAAGCATCATCGATTTTTGCCCCAACAAGGCTTGCCAACCGGCCCGGCTTTGTTATCCTCGTACCCGCAATTGCCTTCGTAGCTCAGTTGGTAGAGCAGGTGACTCTTAATCACCGGGTCCAAGGTTCGAGTCCTTGCGGGGGTACTTTGTTGGAATCCCTGTGGTTTCGATGGTTTTAGCCGTCGGAACCACAGGGATTTTGCTTTTTGCAGCACGAGAAATTCGTCGGGGTATGAGCAACTTTTGACGTTGGCTACAGAGCAGATATCTTCAGCTTTGCAATTCAACTTTTTTCATGAAATGGTTATCAGTTTCCTGGGCTACTCACCAGAACGTCCCCAAGCGCGACAGAGGGAGTTACCAATCGCTGACAAGAAGCCGCTGAGCGATAGTGGCTTTGTCACAGTCAGTCAATCGCTCGCCGTTTCTCGCGGCCTCCCACTAGCTACCCCTGAAATTCTTGGTTGGACACCGCACGGTTTGCGCTGGAGTTTAGGCTTTAGCCGCTCTTGGCAAATCCAAAGTGCTCGGCGCCTGAAGGCTGTACTCCAGCACGGTTGCGATCGATTATCGTGCTCAAACTGGCGCTGTCCAATTAGGCACCGTAACAATGGCGAGGATGCTCGTCGCTATTTCACGTTGAACGAGCTAACCAACAATTTCATGAATCGGTGAGATGTGCTCTACACCGACCAACTTCTGCTCTAGTCCGCTGTAGAAGTATGATAACCGGTTAGGATCGAGACCCATTTGGTGAAGGACTGTTGCGTGCAAATTTTTGACATGCATTGGTTTTTCGACAGCCTGCCCACCTAGCTCATCGGTTGTTCCGACGCTTGTTCCGCCACAAACACCACCACCTGCCATCCACATAGTGAACCCATAGGCGTTGTGGTCGCGTCCTGATCCGTTTGCATATTCGGCTGTCGGTTGCCGCCCAAACTCACCACCCCAAATGACGAGCGTCGAATCCAGAAGGCCTCGTTGCTTCAAGTCCTTGAGCAGACCTGCGATGGGTTTGTCCGTCGCGCCGGCGTGAAGGTTGTGGTTCTTTTCGAGATCGCCGTGGGCATCCCAGTTGGCATCGTTATGAGCACCGCCTGAATAAAGCTGGATGAATCTCACCCCGCGTTCCACCAATCTTCGCGCGAGGATACAACGCTTACCGAAGTCTTCCGTCTTGGGCGAGTCCGCCCCATAGAGACTCAGCGTAGCGGCTGTTTCTTGTCCGAGGTCTACTGCTTCCGGGGCAGACGATTGCATTTGAAAAGCCAGTTCGTAACTTGCGATTCGTGCTGCCAGATCACTGTTGCTAAGACGTGACAATGCGTGGTTTTGGTTTGCTTCGTTAATTCCGTCAATCAGCGTTCGCTGCAGTTCCCTCGAAACGCCTGTAGGAGTCGCTAGGTCCAAGATGGGTGCCCCCTTGCTTCGCAGCACGGTCCCAGCATACGAAGCCGGCATGTAACCGCTCGACCAGTTCTTAGCGCCGCTGATCGGACCGCCGGATGGGTCGAGCATGACGACATAGCCGGGCAAGTTTTCGTTTTCCGAACCCAAGCCATAGTTGATCCAAGATCCCATCGAAGGCGAACCGGATAGTATTTTTCCGGAGTTCATCATCAACATTGCAGAACCATGGATCGGTGAATCGGCAGTCATCGAATGCAGAAATGCGATGTCATCGACATGTTGAGCCACATTTGGAAACAAATCGCTGACCCATTTACCACATTCGCCATACTGCGAAAACTTCCATCTGGGCTCTACGATCCGACCTTCATTCTTGTGACCACCACGACCGAATGTTTTTATCTCAACAGTCTTATTGTCCATCCCGATCATTGCGGGTTTATAGTCAAACGTGTCGATGTGGCTTGGCCCGCCATACATGAATAAAAAAATCACCGACTTAGCCTTCGGTGCAAACATGGGCACCTTGGCCGCGAGCGGATTTTCAAAAGCCTTCGGTTTTGCACTCTCGGATCCGAATCCATCTTTATCCAAGAGATTCGCAAGAGCCATTGCGCCGAATCCGCCTCCAGACTGCCAAAGGAATTCACGACGAGTTCGACCGCAAAAAGAGTTTCCGCTAATTGATGAATTTCGTGCCATCGCTTTAATCCAGATATAGAAATTCGTTTGTGTTTAACAGTACCAAACAATAGGCCCGCAATTGCTGCGTAGCATCTAACTTGTGCTCTCTCTCAAATCGCTCCATCAATCGTTTTGCAAACTGCTGATCGTCGGATGTTGCACTGCGTGAATAGGCGAGTTCCACTGCGACTCTTACTTGATCATCTCTTTCAGAGGAAGCCATCGACAGAACGCGATTCGCGAATCTTGTTGCTTGCTCCTGCACGAATAATCCGTTGAGCAATCCAAGAGCTTGGCCTGCCTGTGTGGTTAAAAATCTTGCTTCGCATGTCGTGTCAGTATCTGGAAAATCAAACACGGAGAGTTCCGGTGGCACCAGCGATCGTTTGATGTGAATATAGACACTGCGTCGAGCGCGGTCGCTCTCGGAAGACTCGCCCCATCCGCTACCTGGTTGCGACTGCGTGGCTTTGACTTCATCTGCAACCTTGGGGAAGAAACTTTTCCCACCCTGCTGGAAATGCAAGTCTCCGGAAGTTGCGAGAACCGAGTCTCTTAATTCTTCAGCGCTTAATCGTCTCATTGAGAAGCGTGAGAACAAATCATTTGCTGGGTCTTGCGAGATTGTTTCGCTGGACGTCTGGCTGCTCATTTGATATGCCTTAGATAGCAGTATCAGTCGGTGAATCGACTTCATGCTCCAATCATCTTCTACCAATTGATTGGCTAACCAATCCAACAGTTCTGGGT
>JAIYDQ010000203.1 GCA_027487375.1 Planctomycetaceae bacterium | reverse complement strand
GGATCGACGGAATGAAGCTGAAGAACCTGCATACTAAATGGTAACACTGAGTACATGTTCAACGTTCAGGCCCCAGAGAAGAGATGCCTCAAGTTCCTGTTGCTCTGACATATTCTGAACACTCGTCATTAACGATCGACTAGACTTTTATCTTTCGATTTCTAGTAATCGCAAGTCTATACCGCAATTGAAATGGAAGCCGGTCTTCATGCAACTGAGCACTCAAACAACTTCCGCTCCTTTGAAAAACGTTGTGGAGCGAATCGTTGTTTTGATTGGGTGCTTGGCCGTTGCGGGGACTGTACTGAGTTGGTTTGCGAGCTTGCATTGGATTGCGGATATCCTGTCACAACTTCGGGTGCAATACGCGATTCTCTTGTTGCCTATGGTTGTGATCGCAATCTTTCGAAAGAAGCGATGGTTGGCTGCTGGGCTCCTCGGGTTGGTTATCTATAACGTATGGCCGACAATCCCGTACTTTGTTACGTTTGCGCCCTCGAGCACTGCAAATTCTGAATATTATCAATCGTATCGTGTTCTCGCATTCAACGTTTTGCGCACGAATCAAGAGTTTGAGTCAACTCTTGAAGAGATCATGAATCAAGACGCGGACTTTGTATTTCTGATGGAGGTTCAGAATTCTTGGTCGAGTCTTTTAACGGGAATTAAAGATCGCTATCCGTATCAGAAAGTTCTAGCTGACCCGGCCTATACTGGAGTCGCTTTTCTTTCGAAAATCCCTTGGAAAAGCATTGATGTAGTTATGCTCGGAGAGGTAAGTAATCCATCGATCGATGTCAGAATTCCGTGTCCTGGTTCCTTGGCTGGAAAATCGTCTCGCAGCATACGTATCATTGGAACCCATCCGCTTCCTCCTTTAGGCGACATGCTCACCAGATCGCGAGACGGACAACTTAAGGCACTCTCGGAAAGGTTCATCGTTCACGAGCCAAACTTGCTCGTTGGCGATTTCAACATCTCTCCATGGTCCCCTCGATTCTCGACGATTCTTAAAGCAGGCAACCTCATCGACGCTTCGCTTGGATACGGTATTGAAACCACACTTGCGCCATTACCGACGTGGCTCGGTGGCGTCAAAGTGGACCACGTTCTAGTGGATCGCTCGATCCGGATTCTTGAGTATCGAGTGACAAAATCTGCTCATTCGGATCATAAGATGGTGAGTGTCGACTTTGCCATCGAATGCGACTAACGCATTAAGTCAATGAAATCGACGCTTCAACAAAAGGCAAAGGGAATACGCACAAACCAGATCGCTTGGATTTGGTTTCTAAGCACTTGGGGATAGCACTGAAGCTACTGAAAGCGAAGCGAAATCCAAAGCATTCCTGTTTTGGCACGCCGGCTCGCAAGTGCGAAATTTGGTTCCGAGAGTTGGTGACACGCGGAAATGGACGGATGAATTGCGACGCAGGTTGAGCCGAACTATCCGAAGATACGCTCCACGTTGCCGCGTAAAACTTCCGTTCCCAACTCGACACACGCATCTTCTGTCCATCCGCGATTGGCTACGAATTCATCAGCTAAGACTCGACCCAATATCGAACGATACATATTGAACTTTGGCATGATGAATTCAATTTTGTAGGCATCGCTGTAATAGCCGATTTGCTTTGTCCGTGGGATCGCCTCTAGCCTCGCTCGAAGATCGTGCGCGATGATCGACGGGGTGTTGCTGTACCACCAATGCCCATTGGTGACGACGTTGGGAAAAATCCATGCGTAGTCGACGAGTTCTTGGTTTGTCACCGAGGCGAGAACGGAGATTGGAAAAGTCACCTTGGGAAACGCATTCAGCAGCGGAGCGTATTGAATTAATGAGACGCGGCTGTCATAAAGATCTTGACCTTGATAAACGCCGGTTGGGTAGACCTGTCGGTTAACGCCAATCATCAAATCAAACGGGAGCTTGTACTCATTGCAGTGATCGGCAAGAGTCCAGAAAATCCAGCGAGAAAGCGACTCGCGCGAAGCTGTCGAAGCGGAGACCCCATTTTTAAGAATGTCTTCCAGCGCCTCAGAAGCCGAACTGTCGGAGATTTTCACAGGAGCGAAACTTGGTGGAAGCGAGATTGCACAAGCTTTCACTCCCTTCGATTGAAAATGATCAAATCGGTTCGTGATCGCGGCCTTCAAGCTCGTTAAGTTTGTGATCATCGACTTCGAGCAAGCCTCCAATCGCTTGCGAACTTCTGGCTTGGCGAAATGAAAAACCAAATCATCCGTACGCAAGCAAGGTACATATCGTTTGAGATCGAAACCCTCCAAAGGATCATCAAAATCGTTGGTCAAGAAAATCGACTCGACGCGTGACTTTTTGAGGACGACATCTTCCCAGCCCTCGGAACTGCACTTGGAATCGACCAAGTCGTAGAGCCTCTCCCAGTTCTTCTGATCGATCGTTGGTTCGTCCCATCCGAAAAGATTCTGGCATAAATCGACCATCCACGACCATTGAACAGTATTGTTGATCGGTCGCATTGTCGTCATCAGGCGGGCGACTTTTTCCTTGGGTGAAATTCCCGGTTCTTCAATCTGCTCCTTGGGCAAACCGGACGAATGGGCTAGTTCCGTGTAGTAATGATACCCCAACAAATCAGCCAAATTGGCGGCCGTTGCACTGAGTGGATTGATGTGCGAATGAGGATCAACAAGCACGATCTGCGATAGTTGCTCAGTTATTCGGCTTGCAAGGGTGCTAGAGAGAGAATTTGTCATAAGTGTCGGAACCGAAGATCAAGAATTGGCTTAGGGAATGAAAAGAATGTTTTTAAAAAGGTAGTGTTAGGTGACTTCTCAACATACTAGACTAAGTGAAGCGAAGACTCGAGCTTTGTTCAACTTAGGTTTTCGAGTAGTAGGATTCTCAAGAATTTAAACTTCGACAGAAACAGCAGCGGAAAGTTACATTTTCAAATGTCTGACGACACCTGCTACGAGCATCGACTTCAGTTTCTGATCTAGTCAATATAGTGTTGTTGTACTGTTTGTGAATTCGTCGCACAGGATGTAAAAGCATGCTGAATGAAGACCCTTTGGATTCCAATCCAGCAGTTCCATCGGAAAGTGCTCCTGCACATCTTACAAAAGCAGTCGCGGCAACACCAATCGACACTGTCGCAAATACTTCTGAATCGATCAAGCCGGGGATTCATTCGCCCACCGCCACCAGCATGTTCATTTCTACACTGCTGAGCTTGGCTGTCGTTGTCGTTTTGCTGATCACGATTCGTTGGGTTTTGCCGCCACTGTTAGAGTCATCAAGGTATTCATGGTACCGTGGTCAATTACGGGCTCAACATGAAGCCGCTGGGCTTGAGCTTCAGCATGTCTCGCTGGATGGCTTATCGCGAATTTCGGAACTGGTTAGTCAACGTGTCACTCCAAGCGTCGTCCACATTAACATCAAACGAACCCCTACACCCGAATCCTTGGAGGAACTGCTTTCAGATTCTGACTCCGTTTTGACCGATAGACTCAAGCAAGGTCAAGGGAGCGGCGTTCTCGTCGATCAAGAAGGCTATATCATCACCAACTATCACGTACTAGAAGATGGCGAGGTGATCGAAGTGCGGATGAGCGACGACGCGCTTCACACGGCTCGAATGATCGGTTTTGACCGTGATCGCGACTTAGCCGTACTAAAGGTTGACAAGACCGATCTGCCTGCGATGGCATGGGGAAACAGTGATACGTGCGCTGTGGGCTCACCTGTTTGGGCTATCGGAAGCCCCTTCGGTCTTACCGGTTCTATCACCTTCGGAATACTCAGCAGTAAGCATCGTGTTGACTTAAGCGATTCTCGCTATCAACTTTCTTCCGGCCTCTCACCCGACTCGAGCGACCTCATGCAAAGCGACGTCGCGATCAATCCAGGCAACAGTGGAGGTCCACTCGTTAATGGCCGTGGCGAATTAGTCGGTATTAACACGGCGATCTTGGGGCCAACCTATCGCGGCGTGAGTTTCTCGATCCCAAGCAATCTTGCACGTGCGGTCTACGATTCGATCATCACTAAATCCAAGACAACCAGCGGCTGGTTGGGGGTCATGCTGCGAGACGGATCCAGCGCTGCCGAAGTCCAAGACTTCGCGCGACCAGGACCTTCGCCAGCCCGAGAGGCTGGACTCCAAATAGGCGATGTCATTCTCAAATTCGAAGGCAAAAACGTGACGGGATTTAAGCCACTAATCGAAATGATCGCAGGTAGAAAAGCAGGTGACGCGGTCACCGTTGATGTGGAACGCGATGGACGCCCCATTCAGTTAACCATTGAACTAGGCCCCCGGCCCGTAATGAACTCCTCTAGACCTTGACCCAAACGAAACCGTAGGTCGCGTTGATTTCAAACAATTCGTTGCACCGAGAGGTCAAGGGCGTCACTTAGATTGACGGCAGAAACGGCCTACCGCTTTGTTGCGAGGCGAAACGCGGACGATTTGCCATTTTAAGGAGATGAAACCAGGAGATTAGATAGTGTTCGAGAGGTATTAGCCCTGGAATCGCTATCGGGGGTTTCTGCCTTTCTCTGTCCGCTTTTTTCGGCGTAACAAGCAGCGAAGAGACTTTTTTCTCCATTCCTGAATTCAAATTTATTGATTACGGCAACGAAGCTATTAGGCTTGTGATTATTGCTGCGAATGAAGTACACCTTTTTTGCTTGAGAAGCGATAGATACCTTCGTCCAACGTTGGTCGTGTTCGGTCGGGTCACCTATTTCGCGGCGTTCGTAGCCTTTACTACCGCAAGAACTTTTGCATTCACTGTAGACAAGCTAATGAAATCTGTTTTCACTATCATTGCAGCTGCGTTGCTATTGTCAGTCCCTTTAAAGAGTCATGCTGATTTTTTCGAGGGTTTTGATGACATAAGTACGCTTGGAGCATCAGGCTGGAATATCGTCAACAACAGTTCGCCCGGGGGAACCGATACTTGGTTTCAAGAAACCTTAGCCAATATAGAGTTCCCTGCTCAAGACGGTCCATTAAACTCCTACATTGGCGTAAACTACGAGAGCACAGCTCCGACTGGCGCAACCAACACAATCAGCAATTGGCTGATCGCACCAACGCAAAATTTTAACAACGGAGATGTATTCTCGTTTTTCACTCGGAAAGTAAGCAACTCTACCTTTCCTGATCGATTGCAAGTTTTGCTAAGCACAAGCGGAGCAAGTAGCGATGTTGGAACGTCACCCTCAAGTGTCGGTGATTTTACGACATTGCTGCATGACATTAATCCGACTCTTACCACGACCGGTTATCCGGTCGATTGGACACAGTTCACAACCACATTAAGCGGCTTGAGCGGTCCGACATCGGGTCGTATTGCATTTCGCTACTTTGTCACGAATGGCGGATTGGGTGGCACCAATGCAGATTACGTCGGTATCGATTCCGTAAGCTATTCCGCTGTACCAGAACCAACCTCCATGTTCTTGCTGGCCTCTGTGGGCGCTGGTGCATTCTTTTTTCGGCGGCGGGCTTTGCGAAAAAGCGGTCGTGCATCGACATTCGACTCCGTTTAGTTCATCGATTCGATATTAAGTTGAATTGAATTCGAGAGTGTAATGCGAAGCGATTGAGGCGCTCGCAATCTTCTTACAGCTAAGAGATTGAATTGATGAGCCACCAATCTCGCTTGATGTATTGGCTCGGAATGGCCTTGAGCAACGCTTGGGTAGCTGAAGCTAGCCAAATTAGGCTTCCAGCCTGTCGATCGCGAAACCGACAGGGCTGGAAACCTATCCTACGACCGGTCATTGTGCTCAATCCTTAGCTACTTCAACCTAAGAATCCGTCTAGTAGTCTATTCTGTTTTTTTCGATCAGAGTATCGGCTTGCAAGGAGTTTCGAAAAACAGATTTCCTGCATTGCCCATCGTTTTAAGTGACGTTTCATACGAACCAATGGGGTGATGCAAACACGATGATCGCACGATTCGTTTTGTTCAGCCTGGCAGTGATTCTCGTCTCCTTGCATGGATAGTAGAGTCCAAGGTCCATTCGTTACTGATAGGAATCGTAGGGCTTGCGAAAGTCTCTCATTAAGTATTAATGCTGGATGCTATTTCCAGACGTCGCGGTCGAGAATTCGATAGTTGATTGCTTCATGAATATGTTCGGCTTTGATGTTGGCCGCATCATCTAAATCGGCGATTGTTCTAGCGAGCCTTAGAATCTTATCATGCGCGCGTGCTGAGAGTCCATTATCGTTGACAGCATCACGCAGCATGTTCCGTTCGGTGGTTCCGAGTACACAGACCTCGCGTAGCTGGCGAGTATTCAGTTGCGAGTTGACTCGCGTGGATTTGCCTTCAAAACGTTTTGCTTGAATCATGCGAGCTCGCATAACTTGCTCACGCATTTCACTGCTGCTGGTACCCGGCGCGCCCGACTGAAGCTCACTAAAGGCCACTGCGGGGACTTCGATATGAATATCGATTCGATCTAAAAGAGGACCGCTGATTTTTCCCATGTACTTTTCGATCACCGGTGGCGTGCAATGGCAATTCCGCCGCGGGTCTGTTCGATAACCGCACGGGCACGGATTCAAAGCCGCGACAAGCATGAACTCGGCAGGAAAAGTCGTACTGCGCAAAGCTCTGGATATCGTTACGATACGATCTTCGAGCGGTTGACGCATCACTTCAAGCGTTCGGCGATTGAATTCAGGGAGTTCATCTAAAAACAATACACCGTGGTGTGACAGGCTGATCTCGCCAGGCGATGGCGGGTTTCCACCGCCTACCAAACCGGCATCGCTTATCGTGTGGTGAGGAGATCGAAAAGGTCGCTGCGCCATGAGTGGTTGCCCCGGCTGTAGCCGACCAAGCGCACTATAAATCCGAGTCGTCTCGATCGATTCGGATGCAGTGAGTTGTGGCAAAATGGTTGGTAGCCGTTTGGCAAGCATCGTTTTACCAGAACCCGGTGGCCCCACCATTGAGATGTTGTGCTGTGCAGCAGCGGCAATCGTTAGGGCTCGCTTGGCCATGTCTTGGCCTCGTACATCCGCAAAATCGACATCATAACTTGAATAGGTTTCAAACAATTCGTTGAGTCGAGACGGGACCGGATCGACGTTCAGTTGACCGCTGAAGAATCCGACGGCCTCCGAAAGGGTCGCTACCGAAATTACGTCCAGCCCTTCGACAACGGCTGCCTCATGCGCATTCTCGATTGGGACCACAATTCCGCGGATGCCCGGGTCTTTTGCAGCAGCCATCGCCATGGAAAAAGCTCCTTTCACACTTCGCATTTGCCCTTCCAGCGAGAGCTCACCCACGAGAGCGTAAGTCTTCAAAAGGTCCGAAGAAAACTGGCCACTTCCAATCAGAATCCCAATCGCGATCGGTAGATCAAACGAGGCAGCTTGTTTCGGCAACTCCGCCGGGGCCAAGTTAATTACAGTTCGATCGTGAGGACGCGAGAAACCGCTGTTCACAAGCGCACGTTCAACTCGATGGGTACTCTCACGAACAGCCTGCTCGGGCAAACCAACCAAAACCGTTTTCGGAAGCGGCGCAGCCGATAGATCCACCTCAACGTCAACCGGAACAGCTTCGATTCCCAACAACGAGTACGTTTTCAGTTTTGCGAGCATGCGT
>JAIYDQ010000298.1 GCA_027487375.1 Planctomycetaceae bacterium | reverse complement strand
TTTGAAGCAATTGATCCGTGAGTTCGGGATCATCATTCGAAGTAGGCCAGGACTGGAGCGCGTAACTTAGAGCTGAAAGTGGATTTCGAATCTCGTGCCCAAGCACCGCGAGGCTTTCGATCGATAATGGAACCGAATCTGTCGGTAACTCATCAGAATCAGTGCAAACGCAATTGTTACTGCTCTTTAAGCGACTGCTGGAAATCATTACATATCCTCCTTGAGGAAAAGCACAACGTCTTATTGTCGCAATAAAATCTTACGACCTGTTCGTTTTAGCCTTCATGGAACGACTAGCAAATCGAGAAGAATATCTTTTCCTTATGGTGGATTCCTCGACACCGCTAGCAATACAATCGGTTTTCGAGAAGGCGGAACGCAATCTGACAAGCCAGCAGCGATCAGTTACTTGCCAAGTCGATCTATCATCCGAATAACAGACCTTCGAAAGTAGGTTTAAATGTTATTTCCTACGAACACTACGTGCTTTCGAGCATCGCGTGAAATGCCATTCGACTGAGCTCGTTTGCGGTGCTAATTCTTAGCTTTCTTTTTATATGTTCGCGATGAGTATCAATGGTGTGCGTACTGAGGAAAAGCTGTTCCGCTATTGCACCCGTCGTCAAGCCTTCTCCAATAAGACGAAAGATTTCCTTTTCGCGATCACTTAAAGTAGCAATGGGATCTTGCTCTACACTGTTATTGCCAAGTGCGGATGCAACCAGTTTGGCTTTCAACTCATCGCTAAGAAACCTTTCGTTCCTTAATACCGTGCGAATCGCTTCGATTAGATTTTCATTAGTTTCTTGTTTGTTCAAGTAGCCCAATGCACCAGCACGTAGCGCGCGTTCGGCATAAAGCGACTCCTTGTAAGCAGAAATGGCCAGGAACTTCGTGGAAGAATTACGTGCTCGAACTCGCTTGATCAGCTCAATACCATTTCCAGATTTCAATGAGATATCCACTAACACTAAGTCAGGACATTCTTCCGAAATCAAAACGAATCCCTCGTCTTCGGTCGCTGCAACGCCGCAAATCTCCCAACCCGGTTGGGCTGTAATTCGCATACTGAGCCCGTCGCGCATTAGTGGATGATCATCAACAATTACCATCCGAGTTTTTGCATTGAGATTGTTCATATCGATTTCCTTTACTTTGCTATCGTGCAGCGCACAATCGTTCCGTTAATCTTGCCTTTGAGAATAGAAAGCCTTCCACCAATGACATTGGCGCGATACTCCATAATCTGTAACCCTGTGCCATGATTAGGCTTTCCAATTGACGTCATCACTGATTTGTCCATTCCGCATCCGTCGTCAGCAATCTCCAAGATCAATTGGTGTGCTTCCCCGACCAGGGATATGCTGATTGTCTTTGCAGCTCCGTGTCTTTGGGCATTATTGACTGCTTCTTGTGCAATTCGAAAAAGATGCGTTGCAACAGCATTACTATCGATCGTCAATAATCCACTTTGCACACAGTTACAATCGACCTTACCTTCAACTGTCGTTTCATGTGCGAGCTCAGTTAAAGCAGAATGCAGACCCTTTACGTCAATTTGAACAGGCATTATTCCATGCGACAATGACTGAACGTGTCGGTTTGCCTCGTTTAAACCTTGGACGAGTTTCGATGCTGTAAGAGTAAGTCGCTTTATTTCATTTTTGTCGATCGTAAATGCTTCGATTCCATTTGAATCTGAATGTTCTTTCTGCCGAAAGAAATCTTCGATTGTCCCTGCGATCAATGTTAAACCAGTCAGTTCTTGCTGAGTCCCGTCATGCAGTTCTTGGCCGATCCTGCGTTGCTCGTCGGAAGCGATCTCCAAAACCTTTTTCTGCAAGTCCATTCGTTGGGACACATCGCGAATTACGACAATGAATAACGACGAATGATCGATGCGACTCACCGTCAATTCCGCGTCAAAGTCCTTGTTGTCCCTTCGTTTGGCTTTAAGTTCCAAGTAGTTTCCTGTTCCAAACTTTGGCATTGGCAAAGCTTGAATCGATGGGACAAGGTTTGGCTGTTCCGAGTCGGCAAGTGTAAGTAACGAGACAACAGATTTTCCAAGTATGTTCTGGCGGGGCTGCCCGAAGAGAGTTTCTGTCGCCGGATTGATTCGAGAAATCACGCCTTGTTCGTCAATCGTCAAGATTGCATCCACGGCAGAATCAAGTATTGCCTCTAGGTGATCCTTGCTTTCCTTCAATGATTTCTCAAGTAGCAGCCTGTCCGTGAGGTCAACAAAGGTAATGACAACTCCAACAACCTGATCGCCCTGGGATCGATATGGAAGTATACGTCGCAAGTACATTCGCGAGTTCTCACCTTCGAGCGTACTTTGCAATGGAGTCGCATCGCGAATAACCTTTTGGCAATCGTTCAGAAAGAACTCGTCTACGAATCGAGTCGTGATATCACTCAAAGGGCGTCCAATATCGGTAGCCCGCACATTTAAAAGCTGAACCGTGGGTGGTGTAAATCTCTGAATAGATAGCTCAGCGTCCAAGAACAATGTTGCAATATCTGTGCTCGCTAGCAAGTTTAAAATATCGTTGTTAGCTATATCGAGATCTGTCACCTTTTCCAGCAGCTCAACATTCACTGTGCTAAGCTCTTCATTGAGCGACTGCAGTTCCTCTTTAGAAGTTTCAAGTTCTTCGTTCGCCGACTGAAGCTCCTCATTCATCGACATGATTTCTTCATTCGAATTTTTGAGATCTTCATTCGCGCCTTCCAACTCCTCTACAACCCCTCCAAGTTCTTCGTTGTTCCATTTTAAGCTTTTCTCAAGTTGATCGGAGTAGGCGGATGGCTTTGCATCTTCTCCAGTCGTTGGAACTGGCGATGACCGAGTATCGAAATTTCCTTTATCGACGAAGCTGATCAACAGAAGCGGATCCGCTTCGAGTCGTGATTTGATTCGCCGCACATGGATAGTACATTCGACAGTAACTCCATCGCGATTCATTTGAGCTTCAACATCCGAATCAACCTCCTCCTGGATGGACTTTCGGCATGCGGACCGTAGTTTGGCTCTGAGGCCAGGTCGACACATAGCAAGAAGATTATGATTAGGTTCACCAGCAGGAAATGCCAGGTAGTCGACAAGTGGTCCAGTCATGTAAAGAATCTCGTATTCCCGATCAATCAACGCCGTTGCGGGCGCGTAGAGATTGATGAGAGCCTTCTCGACGGTTTCTTTGTGGCCTTGTCGTGGAGACGGAGAAGGTATTTGCATTTGATTCAACCTGATAGACCCACGAGCGGCTGCTTGGGGTATGGGTATTCGATTATGCCGATTCGAGTTTTTCTTCCGAAAGATTCGCCACTTCTTAGTTATTGGCTCGAAAAGTTGGTCTGATTGGGAAATCGATTCGGATGGTCCTAGAATCAGAATGCCATGGTCAGAAAGCGCAAAGTGAAAGAGTGCAATGACCTTACGTTGCATCTCAGGCTCGAGATAGATCAACAAGTTTCGGCATGAAATCATGTCAAGCTTCGAGAACGGAGCATCATTGATGAGATTTTGACGCGAGAAGACAATGGATTCCCGTAACTGCTTGCCAATCTGAAAATGAGACGGGTTGGCTTCGAAAAAGAAACGTTCAAGTCTTTTCTGTGTTACATCATTCGCGATGCTCACTGGATAAACTCCAGCGCGCGCGATAGCAATAGCTTCTTCGTCTACGTCGCTTGCAAACACTTGAATGAGCTTGGTTGTAACTGCTCTCGGAGTGATGCTCGTTTGTTTCTGTTCAAGGGTCTCTATCAATAGTATTGCGAGCGAGTAGGCTTCTTCGCCAGTCGCGCACCCAGGTACCCACACACGATAGGTACCGCGATTCGGATCACGGGTAGAGGCATCAATCTCCAACTCGATACGCAAAGCTTCATATGCCTCGGGATCTCGAAAAAACGCTGTCACGCTAATCAGTAGATCGCGGTAAAGGGAGATTGCCTCTTTAGGATCGTTTCTTAAACGATCTACATATGCCTGCAAAAGCTCTAAATTGTGCAGCCCCATACGACGTCGAATTCGACGCAGCATCATGTTCCTTCGGTAACTGCCAAAATCGTACCCAGTATGCTTTAGAAGTAATGCTAAAATTGAATCTACTTGGACCTCTTCAAGCGTGGCGTCAATTATGACTGACGGAACATGCGTGGCGTACGGGTGACGCATGTATGCGATCAACTTCGCCGGTATGTCAGATGGTGGCAATACATAATCGGAAAGTCCTTCGTGAATGATGCTAGACGGCATCGTATCAAACTCAGCTGTCGATGGTTGCTGTGCGATGGCCAACCCACCTGCGAGTTTTATATCGCGAATACCTAACGTACCATGACTTCCAGTTCCGGAAAGCACGATCCCTACCGAACGCTCACCCTGATCTTTCGCGAGAGACCGTAGAAAGCAATCGATGGCAGTTTCCCGCCCTTGAGGTATTGGAGGTTTACTTAGCTCAAGGATTCCTTCATTGATGGTCAGAAAGCTGTTGGACGGAATCACATAGACACAGTTTGCCTCGACCACCATGCCATGCGTGGCCGCAACAACGGGCAGCGCGCTGACCTTCGACAGCAACGAAACCATTTGGCTTTCGTAGTTGGGATCAAGGTGTGGCACAAGAACAAATGCCATTCCGCAATCAACCGGTATAGCGCCTATAAGTTGCTTGAATGCATCCAGGCCTCCTGCCGAACCTACGACCCCAACAATCGGAAACGATTTTTTTTCTTTGTTTTGATCAGTGATTACGTTTTCCGATTCTGTCATTCGCAAAGTGCCTTATCGGAACCCCAGGTAGACTGTTCACATTCCCAATCTCTTGCATCACGAATAGATTTGAGAACTCATCAGCCAGAACAGACTAGGTTTTTGGTTAGAAGCAATTCGCTCCTTACCAGCTCCTATCCTATCTGTTTGAGGTCGCTGTGTAAGTAATACCGAAAGAATTGGTTGAATCCGCCATAGCGAGCTTCCTGTAAAGATCTTGGCGTAAAGCGAGGCGCATTACTTAGAAAGCGTTCTTTCAAAAAAGACATTCTCCCGCGAGAAACCAATGCTTGAACACAACTGAACTTTGGACAACAGAGTTCGTCAGAATTCCAACGTCAATTGTCCATGATATCGATCTTAAAAGTTGAAATCCTCAGATGTCTTGCTCGGCGCCTAAAGGCTGTACTCCAGCACGGTTGCGATCGATGATCGAGCTCAACCTCGCGCTGTCCAAATAAGCTGTTCAATGTACTATACCAATTTGATGATCGATCTTCGAATCTTGGAGCATGACTATAAAGGCAATCTATGCCGATCGAACGCACCTGATCTTCAAAAGTCGCGATGAAACGGCACTTATACTTGAACCGGTTTACTCGCTGTATTCAAAACATAACGGTTGCGTGCCGTAAGCCTCGCTTGAAAACGTTCAAGTTTCACCCCTGCATCATCCATGCTTAAGTTATATCGCGTCATTAAATTACTTAACAATCGATCGATGTTGCCATCAATGCTTTGGATATCGTTCTGGTCAAGTTTTCCAAAAGTATTCAAAATCGCTTGATTAAAAGCCATTTTCTCTTGTCTGTCCTTTTTGCTAAACATTACTAAATATCTCCATTTTTTAATTAAACATACAGCAAAACTTTTTATATCGAGTGAGCCATCGCAGTCGTGCAGGATCAACCGAACTTGCGATCTTGGCCATGCTACGAGTCAGATCTCAATCGCAAAGCAGTTTCGCGCCACTATCGCGAGCCCGATATTAATGGCTATGTAATCAGCGCTGGGATCTTATGCGAAAAATCCGCTCCACGAGCAACCGATTCCCATTGCGTAAACTCTTCACGCAGTTCGGCTAGCTTTGCAATCGCACCCTCGAAGGCGTCGTTGCCAAGAAGCAAACGGTGAGGAGGATTAGGTGATTCCACTGCCTGCACAATTGCGTCAGCAGCACGGACGGGGTCACCATCTTGATTGCCTGAAGCGGCACGTAATTGGCGGATGTTCTTTTCTGCGGTATCTGAATAGTCTGCGATACGGTGCTCCGTCTCATTTGCCGAGCGTCCTGCCCAGTCTGTTCGGAAACCGCTCGGTTCCACTAGCATCACTTTAATGCCTAAAGGCTCGACCTCTTGCCAGAGTGCTTCCGATAGTCCTTCGACTGCATACTTTGTTGCGTTGTAGTATCCGAGAGCTGGGAATGAACGTAACCCTGCGATTGAAGAGATGTTGACTATGTAGCCTTTGCGACGCTTTCGCATCCCAGGCAGAACGACGTGTAGCATCCGACTGAGTCCGAGAATATTCACTTCGAACATCTTCCGCACCTCGGCCTCGTCGCTCTCCTCAACAGCTGCAAAGTAGCCGATTCCCGCATTGTTAACTAGGACATCGATCTTACCGTAGTGTTCTTCAGCAGCCTTCACCGCAGATTCGGCCTGTGACCTATTGGTTACATCCAGCTTGAGAACCAATGCGTCTCCAAGTTCAGCCAAATCTTTTACGTCATCCGGATCTCGACAGGTTATCACTGTTTTATAGCCGAGCTTGAGAACATGTGTCGCAAGCTGCCGCCCAAAACCGGAGGAGCATCCTGTGATGAACCAAACAGGACAATCGGCAGCATTTTT
>JAIYDQ010000129.1 GCA_027487375.1 Planctomycetaceae bacterium | reverse complement strand
GAAGCGGATCAATCGTCTGTAACTGAATCGTATGCGGAGGCGACCAATCAAACCAGCGGTAGCCCTCGTGTTCGGTCAGCACTAGCGAGCGATCGGTACGAAGCCAAGCCAAATAGACTGATAATTTCTTTAACTTCGTTCGCTTATTGACTTGAACTGTATACTCCTGCTCGTAGATGAAGTCGGGATCGGTCCATATTTCATTTCCAGGAATGCCTGTTTCCTCTTCCAGCTCCCGAAGAGCCGTTTGCAGTGGAGTTTCCCCCAGATCCATATGACCTTTTGGCAAATCCCAGCGTGAGGCATGCTTCATCAGCAAAAACTGGATCGGACGACCCAAACGAAACACTAAGTAACCGCTCGAAAAAACTTCGGGACTCATCGACACTCCGTGTCAGAAACAATAACACATCAGCAATTTGCTCTACCCGTTCCGACCGCTATCATAACGACCTGTAAAAACGAACCAATACCTTAACTGAAAACTATGAAGATTTATACGAAGACTGGCGATGCGGGCACGACGGGGCTTTTCGGGGGCCCGCGAGTCTCCAAGTTTGATCCAAGAATTTGTGCCTACGGATCGGTTGACGAGCTCAACGCGGTTCTCGGTATGGTACGCGCGGTCGGACTGGAGGAAACGCAAGACAAGCTTTTGAAGACGGTCCAAGACTCACTATTCTCGATTGGAGCGGAACTTGCAACGCCCGAGCCAGAGAAGCACTCATTGAAGTGGGCCGGTGCATCTCATGTAGAAACACTTGAGAAAGCGATCGATGACTTTGATAGTCAATTGCCACCGTTGAGAACATTTGTTTTGCCTGGCGGATCACAAGCCGCAGCTCATCTCCACATCGCTCGGACTGTTTGCCGTCGCACCGAGCGCGAAATTGTGAAGCTCGGTCAGGACCCTCGGATTAGCGATGTATCTGAGATTGTTATCTACCTGAATCGTTTAAGCGATTTGCTCTTCGTGATGGCTCGATTGACAAACCAAATCGAAGGAGTTCCTGACGTCCCTTGGCAAAGTCCGCTGGCAAAGAACTAGCGGATGGGGCTGGGCCTTCCGCGCGTCTTGTGTTTGGCTAAGGCGATCCGCATGGCGGAAGCCTGCTGGCTCTCACTTTAGTTGGACAGCGTCACTTTGCGCTGGAGTCCAGGCTTTAGCCGCTTTGGGAGCATCCAAGGTGCTCAGCGCCTGGGCAAGTCAGTCCCTATAAGCGAGGTAAATTAGCCGAAACGCGTTAGAGAATGTTCAGCTTCGCGTTTACGTTAGTTCGTACTCGTGCTCAACGAAATGGTACTCGTACTCGAATCGACCGCAATCTGATCGAGTACGATTACGAGTACCGGCTTACGCCTTAGTACGAGCACGAAAATGCAGAAAGACAGGATTTCTAAGCTGGACGCTCACTAACGCGTTTCTGCTAATTTGCGCAACTTGCATAAACGACCAGCCCTGTGATCAGCGCCTAAAGGCTGTACTCCAGCAAAAGACCGTACTCCAGCAAAAGGCTAGACTCCAGCAGAGTTGCGATTGATTGTCAGGTTTGAAGTGCCGCTGTCGAATTAGATTTGCGGTTTGAAAAACAATATCGAACAGGGAATGCCGAATTGCACAAGAAACCACATGGCACTTCGTTATTTGAAATTCTTTATTGGGTGTTCATTATTTGAAAGCCCTCTGAAGTAAGTGCCCTTTTGCTGAACCCCTACCAGCCCATTACCATATTCGATTCGATGACGCGGCGAGCCCCCTCCAAGTCCGCACCGGTCTCGCTCATGTAGAGCCGAATAGCATGGACTTTGTCACCTGCCGATCTCGCAAGGCAATCGCGAGCCACACTGCAGATATCCAGGCTTCTACTTGTCAGGCCCAAAGCCCCCTTGGAGATAACCCAACTATCGCGCGGACGTTTGGTCAGTCGCACAATATCGTCGGTCGGATAAGCATCGGCCAAGACGGCCCTTGCTGAAGCCTCATCTTCCGCCCAAGTGATAATGATGTGAGAATCGGTTTCAACTTCAAACAATGGCATGCTAGGTCTAGCTCCCACAATCGCGGCTAAGGCAATTTTGTTATGAACATTCTGTATTGAGCCACCTGATGGTAACATCTTACATTAGTCGATCAAGAATTCGTAGCTCGGTTGAAAAATAGAAATAATTCATGGTTTCTAAGTTCACAAAAAACTACTTTGGTTTAAGCGAATGGCTCGTCGTCCGCTTGTGGGTCGTTTTTTATATCGCTTTAGTCGCTTACCCTTGTTTAATGGCCTACTGGCCGGTGGAACAAGCAAAGATGTACGTCGCGGCTGCCGAAAATGCGCTCAACAAAGCGACGCAACCAGAAGACGAACGATTCCAGGAGGCTCGAAAGCTGCTTGCCAAGGCGCGAGAGTCGGATCCTGCGATCGTTAACACTTTCGATTATCTCCGAGTCCTTGACCAGGTCGATCCACTCCCGCTAGCCCAACTGCTTCCCGCTCTGAAATACTTGAGTCCCAATTCACGTCGATCCGTTGGCTATCCACTTGCCGAAGACGCGATGAAACGGAAGGAATTTGAGAAGTCTTACCAAATTCTGAGCATGATCTCGTCGTTTGAAGCAGACAAAACGCCTGAAGAGCGGAATCGACTTGCCTATGGTGCTGCCCTCGCCAAAAAGGACCTCCGGCTCGCTTTGAAGGAGGTCGATCTTGCATTAAGCGATCTCGACAGAGAAGTCCCCGGGATTCTCGACACCAAGGCCTGGGTGCTTCATGAGCTTCATAAGGATGAAGAGGCATTGGTTTGGATAGATCGCGCGATTTCTCTGTTCCAGACCGATCTGTTGGAGATTTACAGCCCTCGATTTGAAATCACCAAAGAGCAGTTGGAAGAATTCCTCCGATCCCCCGACTCGAGTGAAGATAGCAAATGTTCATTTACGATTTCGGACGTTAAAAATGAACAGCTAGTGAAGATTTTTCAAGAGCTAGCTGTCTATCAGTATCACAGAGCCGAGATTCTCAGTTCGCTAAAACAGTCGGAAAAAGCGGATTGGGCCTTTGATTGGCTGGAAAATCGAGGATTTAACAAGTTTAGCGAACTGTTCTAGTCGCAGGGTTCGCGGAGTGATAGACTCCGCCGTGACTTGCTTCTGCTAGGGCTCTAAGGGCCGCTCGTTTTGCTAACTTGGTTTGACTTAACATTAGGTTTTGTTTCTATGTAGCTGCGTCTCTCCGAGACGCAGAACTCTCGTGTCTCGGAGAGACGCGACTACGTGTTAACAAGCAGGCCAAGCGAGCACGTGTTGCGAGAGTAAGGTTGTGAACTGTTAGACATTTTTGACGAAATTCGTCAGCACAAGAAAGCTGGCAAGAGTATTCAAACAAACCAAGGATGGTTTTATGTACAAATTCCTCCTCTGCTGGAGATATCTCAGAACGCGATGGATTGCGTTAGCATCGATTGTGTCGGTGACGCTTGGAGTCGCAACGCTAATTGTTGTCAACAGCGTGATGGATGGATTCACCGAAGAGATGCACAACCGTATCCATGGGATACTAAGTGACTTAGTTGTTGAAAGCCATTCCTCTGGCGGTATCTCTGATTCGAAATGGTTCGAAGATCGAATTCGTGAAACGCTCGGCGACCGTTTGGAGGGGCTCACCACGGTAGTTGCAGTTCCTGCGATGTTGAACTTTTCGTTCAACGGTTCAAACCATACTCAGCAAATCAACTTGATAGGTATCGACCAGCAAAGTTATGCCTCGGTAAGCGACTTCAGCCAATACCTGATGCATCCCGAGAATCAGAAACGAATTGACTTCCTCCTCAAGAATGATGGATATGCGCCGGGGCGCTCGACTTTTCCTGAGTCCGGATGGAATTACCGACGAGACATGGCGCGGCTGAGAAAAGAGATCGAACGAGAGACACAGCGGAATCGAGAACTGCGTCGCCAAATCAAAAGCGCCGAAGTCGGTTCGCTGTCGCTGTCCGAATCAATGGACAAAACAACCATCGGCGGCGTCACCTCCTCGCCTGAGCCGACGGCGCAAGCCGCAGGTAACAGTTCAGACATTGCATCACCGAGCAGCACTCCTGAGCCGACGGGTTTAGCAGCGAGTAGCGATCTAGAAAACCAACCATCACCAGAAAGCCTGCAACAAGAATCAGCCAACGACCTCTCATCTGTCGACTCTGCTAAACAAGAAGCCACCGAGCTTAATCCGCCTCAGTCAGATTCAACGACGACAGAAATGATGATGGCAGGTCCAAGTCTGAAGCTGTCACCAACCGATCCAGCAGCCAGGGCCCACTACTTCGACAGTGAAACCGATACGCACACCGGTATTGTTCTTGGTATCAGCATTGGAAGTATGCGTTATCGCGATCCTCATGGTGACGTGAAAGACCTCTTCTTTGTTCGTCCTGGAGACGACGTCACGGTCGCTTTACCAGGAGCGGGTTCGCCTCCGAGAGCGATTGATGAATCATTTACGGTTGTGGATTTTTACGAAAGCAAGATGAGCGAGTACGACTCGACCTTTGCGTTTGTTCCGCTTGATCGATTACAAAAAATTCGAGGCATGATTGATCCTACAACCGGAAAAAAATCTGTGACCAGCATCCAGATGAAACTTAAGCCGGGTGTGAATCTTGCGGAGGCGCGAGACGATTTAAGAGCGGTGTTTCCACCAGATCAAACGATGGTTCATGTTCAATCTTGGCGCGATACACAAGGTCCGCTTTTAGCTGCGGTTCAGCTGGAGACAACGATCTTAAACATCCTTTTGTTTATGATCATCGCGGTTGCCGGATTTGGGATTCTGGCAACCTTTTTCATGATCGTTGTTGAGAAAACACGCGACATCGGCGTTCTCAAATCACTCGGCGCGCCTGGTTCAGGGATTGCCTCGATATTCTTAACTTACGGTCTACTGCTTGGGATCGTTGGTTCGGGTGCGGGTGTTACGCTCGGCCTACTTTTTGTGTGGAACATCAATTCCATCGCTGCACTGATCGAGAAGATTACGGGACGCGAAGTTTTTGATCCGACCGTGTATTACTTCAGTGAGATACCAACCATTATTCACCCAGCGATGGTGGTTTGGGTCATCATTGGATCGGTTTTGATCGCTGTCTTAGCGAGTGTACTGCCATCGATTCGTGCCGCGAGAATGCATCCGGTTCAGGCTCTTCGGTATGAGTAGTTTTATCACCCGGTTTTTACGATTTTTCGGCTGCTAAGAATTTAATGAATACTTCTACCTTGAATACTTCGAAGTTGAATACAACCATTGATCGCACAGATGATCAAATCTACGAACCACTGGATTTCGACGGGCCGACACGACTGCGAGTTGTCGCGTTTCCGACCAGCGAGCCTGCGACCGGTAGAACCATGTTGCAAGCTCAGGGGCTTCACAAGACCTACAAAAAAAATCGCGTCAGTGTCCCCGTATTGAAGGGCGTTGACTTCGCTGCACAACAGGGCAAGATCACGGCAATCATAGGGCAGAGCGGATCAGGTAAAAGCACACTTCTTCATTTGCTTGCAACTCTTGATCGGCCTGATCAAGGCGAAGTGCATTTCGATGGCCATCGAATCGATCATCTTTCGAGACGTAGTCGCGATCAATTTCGAAATCAGCGTTTAGGGATGATCTTCCAGTTTTATCACCTGCTTCCCGAGCTATCGACATTAGAGAATGTACTCGCACCAATCATGATTGGGCGATCGGCCTTTTCCTATCTGATGAATCGAAGATCGATTCATAATCATGCTAAAGAATTGATTGAACGCGTTGGGCTTGGGCATCGATTGCATCATAAGCCCAGTGAGCTTTCCGGAGGAGAAATGCAACGGACAGCCATCGCGAGAGCATTGGTAACAAATCCCGATATTCTGCTTGCCGATGAGCCTACCGGAAACCTTGACCAAGAAACGGGGGCTGGCATCTTAGACATTCTTAAAGATCTCAATCGCGAGCAGGGACTGACAATCGTCATGGTGACACATGACGAATCGATCGCAAAGAAATGTGATGCGGTTGTCAGACTATCAAAAGGTCGCGTGGAGTCAGTCGTGTAAGATAGCGTTTAAGATGCTCCCGAGACAGGTTGCTCTGAATTATACCGGTATCAGAAGTCGTAAGACTTCTGAAAATCCGAGCCTCGGACAACCTAGTTTTAAAGCAACTTTAAGGTGGCTGTAGCTAGTCAGATTTCAGTAGGATAGGCGTCCAGCCGGTCGATAGCGAAACCGACAGGCTGGAAGCCTATCCTACGACTGGTCATCGAGCTCAATCCTTAGCTCCACCAACCGAAGAATCGATCTAAGCGTCTGAATTCTCACAAATTCAACTGCTGAATCGATGCTGCCCTTGCAAATAATCATGCAGTGGTGCTTCAGTAACAAAGCTCATCGCATTCACTACCCGCTAAATGTGCCTTCGCGTTAGGTAACGCTTTCGCAAACCAATACATCCAATTGCTCGCCGTTGCAGTCGAGAGATGTTTCAGCAAGGACCTTGGATCCCTTGAGGTGGAAGCTGAAGTCGCTACCGACGGTGACACTGGGAAGAGATAGGAATGATGGGGATTTGACGAGGCTTTTAATGTTCCCGCCGATCATATTTGTGATTTCGCTAAGAACGTCTTCCAGGTCGGAATCGGAAACTTCAGCCGGCTTCATTTGAAGCATGTTGCAAACAGCTTGTCGCGTGAAGGCCTCGGATGACTGGATCACTACAGCACCTTTCCACTCTCCGCTAATCGCAATGCAACCCGTCAAGCGCTTACCGGCCACGGGTTCAGGCTTCTCGGCAATTGGAGAAGCTTCCATGCTAATCATGGTGCTGAGAATGTTTTGAGTGATGCTGATTAGATCATCTTGCGATGGGTACATTTCATGGCCAACCTATTTTAGGACAACGGACAAACTAGTAAACAAACGGAACTTACAAATTGACGGAGTTCATTACTGAGGTTTGTAACAAACCGCTTTTCCGATTTGAACGCGTTCAAAAGCGACGTTCAAATTCATAGTGGTCTCTGCTCCGCCGAGGAACAGAAATCCGTCAGGTTTCATTATTTTGCGGACCTTATTGAGGATGTCACGCTTCACTTCAGGGGCAAAGTAAATGAGGACATTTCGCAGAAAGACGATATCAGGAGACTGCATTACTGGAAACGGTTCGATGAGGTTGATGACTTTGAAATCAACCATTTTGCGAATCTCTTCTTTGATTTGCCAACCAATTCCTTTCTTCTCAAAGTTTTTGAGAAGTAATGGCATCGGAAGCCCGCGGTTCACTTCGGTTTGGTTGAAGATTCCTTGTCGAGCTTTATCGAGTATCTGTGTTGATAGATCGCTTGCGATCAGTTTAAGCTTCCAGCCTTGTAGTTCTGGGAAGTGTTCACGGATGATCATGGCGATCGTGTAGACCTCTTGTCCACTCGAGCATGCGTTGGACCAGATCGTAATTGTCCGATCCTTGGCTCTCTTTTCGATTAACTCAGGAATGATCTGTTGGCGTAACGCATCAAATGGGTGCAAGTCTCGGAAGAAACTTGTCTCATTGGTCGTCATGGCTTCGACGACTTGTTGCGTAAGGGCTTGCGAACCGGGGCGTTGAAGTGCGCTGACCAGGTCTTCTAGTGATTCAAGTCCGTTGTCTCGTGCAACAGGATTCAGTCGTGATTCGATCAAGTAGGATTTACTTGGTTCCAATACGATCGCTGCCTTGTTGCGGACAAGCGTGCTGATAAAGTTAAATGAATTTGGCGTAAGTAGTAGTGTAGTCATAGTTAGTTACGCCCCTTGGGTTGCTAGAGATTGTTTGGAGCGACCAACTTGAGCTTCACGAGTAAGCTCGTCAGCTATTTTGGTCAGTGGTAGGACTTTGTTGGCAAGCCCCAATCTAAATACGGCCCCCGGCATACCCCATACGATCGAGGTGGCTTCGTCTTGAATCAGTGTGCGTCCGCCTGCTTCGCGAATCGTATCACAACCTCTCGCGCCATCCTGTCCCATGCCGGTTAAGATCACGCTGAGTACGCTCGGTCCGTAAAGCTCTGCGACGGAGCGGAACAAAACGTCCACTGCGGGACGGCACGAGTTTTCCGGAGTACCTTGGTTCAATGCAACTTTGACATTCGTCCCATCGCGTTTCAGTGTCATGTGGTAGTCGCCAGGTGCGATCCAAACGCCGCCCGGATGAATAGCGTCACCCGCGGAGGCTTCGACGACCTTCAACGATGAAAGTCCATTGAGACGTTCTGCCAAGTGCTTGGTGAACAACGCAGGCATATGCTGCACCAATACAATTGGGACGGGAAAGTCTGCCGGCAAAAATGGAATGATGTTTTGTAAAGCATTCGGACCGCCAGTGGAGACACCGATGGCGATGATATCAATCTTGGCAGCCCGATTCTTGTTAAGTGTTGTCAGGAACGATGGCTGTACACTAGCCGGTTGCGTTCGAGCAACTGGTCGTAGCTGGACCGGTGCGGGAGGGGGCGATGTCCAAGGGCAAAACATTTTGACCTTGGGAATCAGCTCAGCTTTCACATTTGTGATTGCAGCATTGACGCTCCCTACATTGGCAGGCTTACAAACGTAATCATTGGCTCCCTTCGACAACGCATCGATTGTTGCTTCCGCGCCTTTAGACGTAAGCGTGGAGAACATGATGACGGGAAGCTTGGGATACAGCTTGCGCAGTTCAACCAACGTCGTGATACCATCCATCTCAGGCATTTCCATGTCCAGAGTGACGATATCAGGATTGAGTTGAGGGATTTTCGCCAACGCGATTTTGCCGTTCGCTGCAATTCCTGCGACTTCGATCGCTGGATCGCTCGACAATGCGTCGGTCAACAAACGACGGATCACCGTCGAATCGTCGACAACGAGAACTCGGATCTTTCGACTCACGATGCGGCTCCAATACCAAGAATTTCGAGCTTCTCGACGAGCATCGCCTTATCGAAAGGCTTCATAACATATTCATTTACGCCAGCCACAAACGCCATCGCCAGTCGTTCCATCTCGGTCTCGGTTGTAACCATCATCAAAGGCAAATCTGCATACTTTGGGTTTGCACGAACGGCCTTGATAAAGTCCAGCCCGTTCATTTCAGGCATGTTCCAATCGACTAACACGATGTCCGGTAGTCCGAATTCTTCCAGCTTTGCCAACCCATCCAATCCATGGACAGCTTCGGTTATTTCGAAGCCCAGCGACTTCATGATGTCGCCAATAATTCTTCGAATGGCTCTGGAATCGTCGATTAGTAAAGCACGCATGAATCTGTCTCAAAATTACAATTATGTTGAGTAAGGCGGCGAGCAGGTGGATGAAGTGTACATCGCACCGAACGCACGTTTTAAATTTGCACACATGTTGCACATTTGCGAAATGAATCGCAAAATGCGAGGAAATGGACGATCAAGCTTGCTATCTCTTTATCGAAGCAGCCGAGATCTTTCCATTTCCCTGTTTTCGCCTTTGATTGTCGCCGCAGGCTTCTCACATTCCCTGCCGGATCTTTTAAGGGCCGAACAGGTATTTTTCTGGTGGACTGCAGGCCCGCGATGCTAACGCCAAGATTTTGGTGTTAGCCGTATGGATCTGTAACAGCCGGTATCTTTCTGGCCGAGGTTTATAAGCCTCGGCCCGTGTCATTCAGCCCTGAGGGCCTCGATTATCATTTATCAAACTGACTGATAGTTACCGCCGAAGCTGGCATTGGAACCGGAAACCGGTGCCATTGGAGTTCGGTTTTGCAACGATGAGCGTCGTAGATCGAGATCATCTCGCTGGTACTTGAATTGGCTAACAAGCTGTTGGAGTGTGGATGCCATGCGGCTCAGTTCTCCAGATGCTTGCTGACAGTTGTTTGCACCGCTTGTCGTGCTGTTTGCAGCACCAGCAACGGCAGTGATATTCTCGGCGATTTCACTAGTACCCTTGGCTGCTTCAGCAACGTTGCGACCCATTTCGTTTGCAGTCGCGGTTTGCTCTTCGACGGCACTAGCGATAGTACTACTGATGTCGTTGATCTGATTGATCACATCGCTGATTTGTCGGATGGCTTCAACAGCACCTTGTGTATCCGTCTGGATCATTTCGATCTTTTGACTGATGTCTTCGGTTGCCTTGGCTGTTTCTTTGGCGAGTTCTTTCACTTCGTTGGCAACCACAGCGAATCCCTTACCAGCTTCGCCTGCTCGAGCGGCTTCGATGGTTGCGTTGAGTGCAAGAAGATTTGTTTGCTCGGCGATCGACGTGATGACCTTAACAACCTTGCCGATCTCGGCCGAGCTTTCGCCTAGCTTGGTAATCGTTCTGTTGGTGCTGGACGCGACATCGACAGCTTGCTGCGAGACTCGAGATGCTTCAGAAGCATTCTTCGCGATTTCTCGAATAGCGGAGTTCATCTCTTCAACACCAGTTGCAACCGTGTGAACGTTTGCACTGACTTGTTCGGACGCAGCCGAAACGATGTTCGCTTGCGAAGATGTTTCATCAGCACTTCCGCTCATCTCAGTACTTACAGCGGATAGCTCTTCCGACGCACCAGCTAACGCCGTCGCGTTCTCGGCGATCGAGCTCATGCTGTGGCGAAGGTTGCCGAAGAAGCTTTCTAGACCTTCACCCATTTGTCCAATTGGATCGCTTCCAGTAACGGTGATCGTTTGAGTTAGATCACCTTGTGATGCTGATTTGACAACGTCCAAGATGGAGTTGACCTTGTTTTTAAGATCCTCTGCTGCAGTCTTTTGGGCGGTAATGTCGATTGCGAATTTAACAACCTTGGTAAGCTTACCGTTCGAATCAGCAATCGGAGCGTAGTTAGCGAGTAACCAAATGCTCTTGCCTGATTTTCCAATCCGTTGAACTTCCGAGAGTTGCGATTCACCACGATTTAAGGCTGCCCAGAATTCTTTGTATTCGGTTGACGTTCGATATTGAGGGTCGACAAACATGGAATGATGATGGCCGCGGATCTCATCTAGTGAGTATCCGACAGTATTCAAGAAATTGTTGTTGGCGGTCTTGATCGTTCCATCGAGATTGAATTCAATTACTGCCTGAATTCGCGAGATAGCACCGATTTGGCCTGCGTAGTCCGCATTGATTTCTCGTTGTTGTCCAACGGCTTTCCAATCTACTTTTTCAACACTTAATGCTGTGTACATTC
Organism: Planctomycetaceae bacterium; assembly: GCA_027487375.1. Lineage (GTDB taxonomy): Bacteria > Planctomycetota > Planctomycetia > Pirellulales > Pirellulaceae > JAIYDQ01. Next base: position 17,430 of record JAIYDQ010000129.1, on the reverse strand, counting down.
CTTCGACAGTCGAGTTCAGAGCAGCAGCTAGTTTGCCTACTTCATCCTTCGAAGTGACTGCCAAACGTTGGGTTAGGTCCCCTTCAGAAACTTTGGTTAAAGCAGCCACAGCACCTTGAAGTGGTTTCGTGATGCCACGAGCTAGCCAGAAACCGACGAAAGCAACAACGAGCGTCGCAACTGTTCCCGCGATCAAGAAAAAGTTGCGCATCGAGTTCGCGACCGCTCGTACACTCTCGGTGGGTTCACGAAGCGTTACTCCCCAACCATATCCGGGGAAGCCTAATGCTCCTTGGGAAGTTGCGTAGCCATTGAGCATCGAAACGCCGGTACGTGTATTGTTTTCGACGGTGAAGCCAGTTTTGCCTTCGCTGATATCTTTTGCAAACTGGAGACCACCTTCTGCCAAATTCACTTTGAGGATGGCATCCGAATTGGCGTCAGCAAGAATGGTTCCATCCTTTCTAACGAGGTTTGCATAAATTTCGCGTCCCGCAGTCTTCGCACTCGCACGCTGCTCATCGATGATCTGTGTAACAATTCGGTCGAATGATGCGCGGTTAGACCATACGCGAACCACGTTACCATTTTCATCGAAGATTGGTGCTGAGAAGTTGAGGGATAGGCCTTTTTCAGTTGTGGATTCTTGTACTAACGGATCGAAGTCGGCATCACTGTAGAACGTTTGCCCCTTCTGAATTGTTCCATTTGTACATTTCTTAAACCACTCTTCATTCTTAACATTTCGTCCGATCAAAGACGATGTGCTGAGCGATTTTCCTGCGTAGTCTTTGCTATTCGTACCGACAATGTTGCCTTCTGCGTCGGCTATGATTAGCAAATCATAACAACCGTAGGTGACGGTATAAAAGTCGAGCAGATCGGTGAGTTTGTCTTTTTCGGCGAGTGCTTCGGGGTTGTGAGCAAAGGCTTGGACATCTCCGTATCGTTCGAACAGATTGCGGTAGATCTTATCCAACGTTTCAGAAGCGCTCGTTTGAAGCAGGCCGCCGGACGATTGAACAATCTGCTTTCCGATCGACGAATATGCTGACCAGCAGATTGTGATCAATGGGGTCATCGCGACCAACAAGAAGCAAACGATTAACTTCCACTGGATAGATTTGAATTGGATTCTCAGGAATTTAGGCATGGTAGTTTTGGAGGAATCTAAAGGGACCACAGGTTGATTTAAAGACACGATATTTGAACATTGGTAGACGAAAGTCTGCGAGGGCTAGGCTATTCGGTAACGAGCTGAACAGCCTCCGCGCAATTGAGTAGCAACAAGAGACGTCCGTTCAACTTGTATGCTCCTTGAACTAACTCACGCGATGGTCCTTGTAGCGTGTCTGGCGGCGATTCGAAATTCTCGGCGTCGACTTCGATGACATCGCCGATCTGGTCAACTAGCAAGCTAACGGCGCCATCGTCACTGCGGACAACAACGTTCATCGGACGCTTGCCATTTTCACGTGGCTTCATGCCAAGTCGTGTACGAAGGTCAATTGCCGTGACAATTTGACCACGTAGATTAATTAGACCGCTCACGGCGGCCGGTGCCTTTGGTACGCGTGTCATCTCTTGATAGCGAATGACTTCTTGTACCGTTTGTGCGTCAACTCCGAAGAGGTGGCCATCTAGGAGAAATGTGCAGAGTTGTCTTGATGCGATCATGTCTGGCTACCTTTCTATGCGTTGAGGGTGGTTTGAAAAAATGAAGGATCAACCATCCGAATCACGGCAGGCAGATCAAGCAAATCAGTAACGTGCCCGTTAATCACAGCAGACTGAGTCAACCCAACACGCTGAGTTGGTCGCGTGTTGATTAATTCTGTTTCAACGATGTCGACGATCTGATCGACTACTAGCCCGACACTGCGATCATCCTCTGAATAAACGACGACATCCATCAATCCTCCCGAGTGATTTGACGGCTCTACCCCCAAAGTATCTGTGAGTCGAATGAGAGGCAGGATCTCGCCACGATACTGAACCACTTCTTGATGGTCCGCCCGTTCGACTTTATCCATCGCAAGTTTTTCCAATCGAGTTACCTGCGCAATTGGTAATGCGAAGCGACGATTCGGGCCAACACCTAAGACGAGCAATGTTTGCATATTCGAATTGTTGGTTGTTGCTCTGTCGTTCGAATCAGAAACTGCTCGCTCCTTAGTTCCGGTAACGACATGCGCCGATTGCGCGAGCCCCATCACATCGAGAATCAATGCGACTCGTCCATCACCCATGATGGTTGTTCCGGAATACACGGAAACATTTTTGAGTTGTTTGCTCAGCGGCTTTACTACGATCTCTTCGGAATCGTTGATGTTGTCTACAACTAGCCCGAACTGTCTGTCGTCCGCACGAAGAACGACAATGTTAACGATCTCGCTAGTCTTGGATTCGTCTTTGGGGATTCCAAGCTCGTTACGGAGGTAGACTAACGGAAGCAAGCGGCCTCTCAGTCGATAGACCGGAGCGCCTTGAATCCACTCGATACTTGTGCGACTCTCTTCGCCTTCCAATCGTACCAATTCCATCAAGTTTACTTGTGGGATCGCGTAGCGGTCACTGTCGCTAGTAATGATCAACGCCGGAATAATCGCAAGCGTGAGTGGGATTTTGATTTTGATGGTGGTGCCAAGGCCTGGTTTGCTCTGCAAATCGACTGTTCCACCAATCTTCTCAATGTTCGTTTTCACAACGTCCATGCCGACGCCACGGCCTGAAACGTTGGATACTTTTTCTGCTGTGGAGAACCCAGGTAGAAATATCAAATTTCCAACATCGCGATCGGCCATCCTCGCGACTTGTTCCAGTGTCATCAAGCCTTTTTCGACGGCCTTCGCTTTGATGCGCCCTAGATTTAGACCGGCTCCGTCATCGCATATTTCGATGTTGACCTGTCCACCTTCGTGATAAGCTCGAAGGGTCAAGCAGCCTTCAGTTGGTTTACCGTTTTGAGCACGTACTTCGGGCCGCTCGATCCCATGGTCGACAGTATTGCGGACCAAGTGAGTGAGCGGATCTTTAATGGCCTCGATAATGGTCTTGTCGAGCTCGGTCTCCTTGCCTTCCATTTCAATTCGAACTTGCTTTTCGCACATCGTTGCAAGGTCTCGAACGAGGCGCGGGAATTTACTCCAGACCGTGCCGATCGGCTGCATTCGAGTCTTCATGACACCTTCTTGCAGCTCGGTCGTTATCAGATTCAATCTCTGCATCGCGCTGTGCAATGCCGAATCATCGATGGTACTGTTGAACTGAAGGATTTGATTTCTCGCAAGCACTAATTCACCAACGCGAGTCATCAACTTGTCCAGCAATGCAACGTCAACTCGAATCGTACTGTCGGATGCAGAGGATTCCGCTGAGCTGTTGGAAGAAGATGTTGGGGCAGGTGATAATCTTGTTGGCGATGACGCTTTGGGGGCTGCTTCTGGTGGTTGAGCCGTTTCCATCTTCGGGGCAGTCACTTGTGCGATAGTCGGTTTGGCTGAAGACACTGTTACCTCAGGATCAGGCTGAGCTCTTCGTGCCTCCACAGATAACGAGGCTTCAATTGTTGGCTCGGCGGCATCAGGCTTACTGGTCGACGCAGACTTGCGCGTCGAACGTCCCTTCTTTTTGCCTTTGGCTGTTGTTTGGGAGAGCTTTTCCTGTAAGAAGTCTTCGATTTGAGTTGCAAGTTCGCCTGTTACTTCTGACCCTTCGTGCCCCTCTGATTCAATCGAGTGGAGAATGCGACGAACAGCATCGATTGTTGTAAACAAACGTTCGCCCACTGATTCATCAAATGGGAAATTGCCACTGCGAATGCTTCCCAAGACACTCTCAGCGGCGTGGGTTAGTTTTTCTGCTTTAAGGTATCCGAGAAATCCTGCGGAACCTTTGATCGTGTGAATACTTCGGAATACGCTGTTGAGAAGATCGTCCGCGCCGGGATGGCGTTCTAGCGCGAGCAGGTCACGCTCCGCTTGTTCGAGGTTATCGAAACTTTCGATCAGAAACTCGCGCAGCGCTTCGCTCGATATACCGATCTCGTACTTCGTATTCTCTGGTGTTGCATTGGCAGAAACCTCAGGAGTCGAAACAGCCTCTTCACCGGCTAAGATTGCTTCAAGTGCGACAATATGAGGCGTGACATCCATTTCGTTGGATGCTTCGATCTGATCGAGAAGTGCTTTGAGTTGGTCGGCAGCACGGAGAAGTGTGTTGATTACGAGCGATGTTGGTCGAAGCTCTTTGTTTCGTAGCTTGTTAAGAACTTCTTCTGATCGATGTGCCAAGCCGCCTAGGGTCTCAAGCCCCATGAAGCCGGCGGCACCCTTGATCGAATGCACTGCGCGGAAGACTTTGTTTACCAGTCCGACGTCCATAGCGTCGCCTTGAGACTCGAGCGTGAGTAGCTGATTCTCAACGTCGGCAAGGTGCTCCTGCGATTCGACGACAAATTCCTTTAATAGCTCAGCATCTTCAAAGCTCATCACGTTCCTCGGCCATCCTGAATTGCACTTCGAGCGTTGGAGCAGCCTCGCAACCATGCGAGGTCGACCAAATTTGGCATGACGAGATGAAGATTCAACGCAATGAACCATCGCCGTTGAATGGGAAGGGACTTAAAACCCTCTCATAAACGTTTTTGCCACTGAAACCTAACAGACAATTAGGATTAAGCAAGAAATTCTTTCGAGCGAATTCGTAACAGATACGTAAGAACGTTGGCTTCGTGGGATTAATCGGAAGAAATAGAACCTCCGGATTTTAAATGGTGTTTGCAATGTTCCCTGAAGCTTCATTGAGGCCCTTTCGTTGCGTCTATTTGCACTGCCCGAATCTTTAAGTTAGCTATGCAATTAAGTGCAAGAGCGATGGTTTTGTAAAACGGTATGCAAAAAACCAGGATGGGTTTATGGGCCCGCAAACGCAGAGATTTTTAAGAGTTGATTCCCATTTGCAACGATGCTCTATAGCGTTGTAAAACGCAGACATTGATTCGACGGCATTCCGAAGTCCCAGTTCATTTCAAAAGGCACTACTCATCGGATGTCATACGACATCGACAAGGCTTTGTCTCTGAAGCCCGCAAGTTTCGGGTTTCCCGGCCTAAAGTTCCAGCAGAATCGCTGAGATAGAAGATGGATTTATTGGTTGGCTGGTGCAAACTGCCCGTAGTTGGCTGTCGGGCCAGGCGGGTTTTGATCGTGCGACTGGTTGTCCATGAGTTGTGAGTCGTCAGGGAAGAATGCAGGTCGAGTAGGAATCGGGTGAAAGGTTGGCCACGGGGGAGCGTTCTTGGCTTCGATTTTTGCTAACCGTCGTGCTTTGTGCGCGTCAATGGATCTTGTAAAGAAGTTGTCGTGCAGATGCTTCCCTGCCTGTGATCCCCAGGCTTTGATTCGCGATCCGATGTACGGCAAGGCGGGAGCATGAAAAGGACGTTCGGTTTGAGGGCCGGTGATGTTTAGACACGAATCTGTCGCGTGAGTTTCGCTGATGCATGGTTCATTTGCGCAAGTCTCTGCACAGCTAAGTTCCTCCGGGACCGAACATGCAAACTCGGGACTTGGTGAACAAGGTCTCTCGAACATCGGATTACAACAACCTGTCACAAAGACCGACGAAAGCAGAACGTACGCACGAAGCGAGACGCCACCGCCGATAGAAGCGTTGTTACAAGTTTTAGTTTGGTGATAGGTCGGTTGCATAGAATCAGTTCTCTGTTGATAGTATCGGTCGTGCAGGCTAGGCAATTTGAGCCGACTTTTCCGTTGAGTCAAAAATTTGTCGCGGAAGTTCGAAACAGAGAGTCGTTTGAGCTGCTTTCTCAAGCCGTTGAATCGCTTTGGCTATCAATATTTTTGGAAACGAATAATCAACATCATGGAACATTCATTCATTGCTTGGGCAAAACAACGCGTTTCGAAACTCTCACAGCCCGAAGTCGGGATTGGCGACGATGCGGCGGTACTTCGTGCTTCCAATCGTTCTCGAGTCGTCACCACAGATTCGCTTTGCGAGGGTAGTCACTTTTTGCTTGCAGAATGTGGACCACGGGCCGTTGGTCGTAAGCTAGCCGGGGTCAACTTAAGCGACCTCGCAGCAATGGCTGCGACACCGACGGACTTGTTTGTTTCTGCATGTTTAACCAAGCTACCTCGGAGAACTAAAAACTCTGAGCCGATGATGCCGGCCACGGGGGGCGCGTCCAATTCAAAAGCCAGTCTTCTACCCGAGACTACCGCCACCGGCTCAAGCGATGGTGAGCTTTCTCCTAGTCAAGTCGCAGTAGAAATCTTTGAAGGGATCGTCGAATATGCAGAAAAGTACGGTGTTTCAATCTCGGGTGGTGATACCAATTTGTGGGATGGTCCGTTGGTAGTGTCGATGACCGCGATCGGGGAAGCTCCAGAAGGTGGTTGCTGGTTGCGAAGCGGTGCGAAACCCGGCGACCATGTAGTGGTCACAGGAGAACTTGGAGGAAGCATTTTGGGGCGCCATTTAAACGTCGAACCTCGAATTGAATTAGCAATGCTTTTGCGGAAAGAATTTCTGGTTCATGAGGCGACAGATATTAGCGATGGGCTTGGGGTCGACCTTTTAAGTCTCTTTACTGCCAGCCGATGCGGAGCCGAGATTGAACTAGGAAAAATTCCGATTTCCGATGCGGCTAGGAAATTGGCAATGAGTTCGGGCAGAATGGCGGTCGACCATGCGCTGGGAGATGGAGAAGACTTCGAGTTATTGCTAGCAATTCCTGATTCTGAGATGCAACGACTTCCGCAGGAGTTGGCTGGGGTTCGATTGACGAGTATTGGCCGATTTGTTTCGCGAACAGGGCTTTGGCAGCGAGATGGTGGTAAGGTTCGCCAGCTTGCACCCAAGGGCTATGTACACGGAACCTCTTCTTAAAAAAGTTGGACTTTCTCGACTTTTTGACTCAAGTTTTTGCTCCCTGCTGTTTGGACACTTGGTTTTTGCGAATTTTAGAGGTGCACATCTTTTAGGCAGCTTGCGCGGTACGGTTGGTTGGGGCAGCTGTGCTGCGAATTTAGGCAGCTATCACGAATCGGTGTTAAGTGATAGCCATCAAACGGTTTGCGGCGACTGTATTGCCTGCTATCCAATTATTGCGACGTTGTTTTTACCGAACTACCACGCCAGTGACCTTACTGGCTTTTGGCTTCGGCAAATTGTCCACGAGAAAACTGACCGCGTCGTAAGAGGAGAGTGACTGTTATGGAGATGCTAGCAAACACACAAACAATTGGAGCCGAAGTTTCGGCGAATCTAGCAACTGCGGATTCAGGCTCAACCAAGACCGCTACGAAGGCGGCTGTGAGTCGCGCTGCTGCCGAGAAGCTCGCCCATGATATGGCAATCTTCCAGTCAATCGTGACGGAGGTTCAGGGTAAAATCCGATCCAGCGAAGCGTTCGAGAATCGATGCAAGCAGGTTGTTGATTGTGTTGCTGAATTTTTTGGTGCCGCCCCGACGTGGACTGCGTTCTACCGCGAAGCGCTCGGCAAGGATGGAATTGTCAGTAAGGTGTTCCCTGACAAGCAGGGTTACGACGCGTTCACCGAATCGCCCGAGTATTTTCAGGTTCTTGAGATGCTGACCGCCCTTCGTGCTCGGAATTTGCCCGAGAACGATCCGACTGAAGCTCAGCGTATGATCACAATTCGTTTGCCAATGTCTCTGCACGACTCCATCTGTCGTGAAGCAAACGAGCTGAAGGTGAGCGTGAACTCGCTGTGCATTACGCGAATGCTACAGCCATTGGTTGCTGAAATGTTGCCAATGTCCGAGAAGAAGCGACGCGGTCGGCGGCCTGGTTCGGTTTACGAGAATCAATCTGACGATACAGTGATGCCGCTGAATGCTGGTATGGATGCTGAGGCCTTGCTCGCTTACAAGATGGCAGCGAATGCAGGCGAATCGGTTGATCGAAATCGTGCCGTTTAGCTCCAGCTTGGGTTTCGCATTGGCGGAGCGGTTGGAGGTGTCTTTTTGATGCCTTGGAGCAAGAGCTAAATTCTTCAGATGTCTTACGGCATCTGCTGCGAGCCACGTTGATATTCGGGTGGTCGGATTCGTTGAGATTCAGAAGTGAACCGGTCTTGTGGCTTCGGCGCGGTCGTGCTCTGGTTCGATGGGGTGCTTTCGGCTTGTTGAATGTCCATGTGCGACTTAGTATCTCTAGGGCATGAGGGGTGTGCGGTCGCTGCGTTAAGTGCGCAGAGGAAAGTCCGGGCTCCATAGAGTAGAGTGGTCGATAACGTCGACCGGTTGAGTTGCGTGCAACTCGGCTAGGGATCAGTGCCACAGAAAACAAACCGCCTCCGTCGCGCTTCGGTGCTGGCGTTGGTAAGGGTGAAACGGTGAGGTAAGAGCTCACCAGCATTGCGAGTGATCGCGATGGCTAGGTAAACCCCACTCGGAGCAAGATTCAACAGAGGCTCGTCACTGCAATGTGTCGCACGTCTGCTCGGCGTGCAATCCAGGTCTCGGGTAGATCGCTAGAGGCGTCCCAGCAATGGGCGTCCCAGATAAATGATCGCAGCAGCTCTCGGGCTGTACAGAACCCGGCTTATAGCCCCTCATGCTTTTTCTAAGCTGCCACCAATTGTGTTGGTAGTGCTGTTCTCCCGAGCCGTTGGCGCTAGCTGTGTCGTTGGGTGAATCTGGTCACGCACTTGGTTGTTCTTGTGATCTCGGCTGTCGGTATTGGTAGCGGTGATTTTGGTTTGCGTTGCAAGGTTCATGCTCGTGTCCAACCGTAATCGGACCTCGAACTCGACCTCGTGCCCAAGCTTAAGATCAAGCTCGTGCTCGTGCTCGAATCCTTCCCCGCAAGCTGGCGCATAAGTCCCGCATCGTTTCGTGCGACTGCTCGAGATGCAGGAGAAACTCAGCGTTTGGGTGGTCAGTTGAAAGCGGTTTGTTGGACGGGGCGATGGCCCCATCCTACGGTGGCGGGTTCCCTGGCTCGATTTTTATCTGGTTTTGCTGGGTTTTTCGCTTTGTATCCAGTAGTTGTGATGTGATTATAAATATATGTGTAGATATAATGATATATTGCTTTTAAAAAAAGAGCACGCGGTTTGGGCGTGCTCTTGGTGCAGTTTTGGTTTTCTGGCGGATCTCAGCCAACCATTTGGAGCAAAGTGGTTTTGATCTTTTCGACGATCGCTTTGACGGAATCGCCAATACCAGGAATAGAGGTAAACTTTTCGAACATAGGGTCGAGCTTGTCGAGTTGCGACTTGATCAAGTCAGAGAACAGAGGCTTTGCTTCTGCAGGGATGATTTTCATCGACTCTGACATAGTACCAAGTTGTTCAGCATAGCCGGAGAGGTCAGGCAAGGCTGCTTCTGCGGATGCTGCGTCGGTAGCACCGGAGAGTTTGTTTCCGAGATTATCTAATGTGCTCGTCAGTTTTTCCTGCATGCCTTTCAAATCAAATCTGGGAAGCTCGGGGACTACTTTTTCTAGATCGATTTTCGGGATTGATGGCGACGGTTCAGCTTCCGTCATTGCTGGTGCGGTTGCTTCGACCATTGGCTTTTCTGGCGCGGCGTTCGGTTGTGGGACTTGCCCCATGACATAATAAATCAAACCACCTAGCCCACCGATCAAAAGCAGAGGCGAGAATATCTTGCTGGCGGTCGAACCACTTGGTGCCGATGCGTGCTGGGGAGCTGAAGCGTGACTCGGAGCGGACGATCCGGCGCTTGCGAGCGCCTGAAAACCAGGGATCGCGTCGAGCGAAAATCCGGCGGGCATTGCTCCCGAGATATTCGATTGTTGTTCGCTAAAAAACTTTTGTAGTTTATTCGCATCGGGTTTGGATCCGCCAAAAGCGCTACCGATTGCGCTGAGAACCACCGGGGCAAGATACCCGAGGACTGTTTTGATGATTCCCGCATTCACGCCTGTTAACTTGCTGATTGATGCGGCCAATCCATCGATCATCGGGCCGCCCAGAAGGTTGCCAAGCGCACCGCCATCTTGCTTGCCCGAAGCGCCAGTAACCATACTGGCCAAGTTTCCCAGGAGGCTACTATCGATACCGCCGATTGCATCGGCGATTTTTCCGGCGCCTTGATTGGTCGTCGCTAATTTACCTAAGCCGCCGAGCAAGCCTGGTAGGCCTGCTCCTAGGACTTTGGATAGATCGGCTTCGTTAATCCCGACCGCACCACCAACCTGTTTTGCGACCTGCCCCGAGAGTTGGTCTTTCAAAAGATCGACTATGTTCATTTGCCTTTTTCCCCACCTTGATAAACCCAAAACCGATCGTGGCACCTATCGACGCCAACGCGGCGCGTACGATGCCTCGATCGCGTTGGCGAAGATTGTACACGAAACGTGTTGGCGGAGTGACCTTGGCTAACTGTGAGTCAAGTATCACTAAGGCCGCAAACTCGCAAAAACCATTAACCCAGCCAAGGGGGAACCCATAGGATGGGACCAACGTCCCGTCCGAACCGACATACAACGAAAACATGTTGCGCGTTGGGCTCGAATTCGAATTTGTTCGGGACGATGGTCCCAAACTACGGTTATTGCCTTTCGCCAACAGTTGGACCTAAACGAGCGAGTCAGCAAATTTTCGCTGGAGCGCTTCGAGTCCACGCTGCCCGTCTTTTCCATCGACAACCACGTTCACACGAAGCTCGCTGGTGTTAATCATTTGAACGTTGATTCCTGCGGCTGCGAGTGCTTCAAACATTCCGATACCGACGCTTGTGTGGCTTCGAAGACCGATTCCGCTCACGGACAGCTTCGCGATTTCGTTGCTGCCGCTGACTTTGCCAAATTGGACTTTCATCTTCTTGAGAACTTCCATGCAATGGTCCAGCTGCGCTTCGGGAACAGTAAAGCTGATGCTGGTTTCGCCGGGAACGCCGTCGCAGCTTTGCACGATCATGTCAACAAAGATTCCGGCGGCTGCCACCGTATTGAAAATATTCGATGCAAGTCCGGGGGCATCTGGAACACCTGAAAGGGTGATTCTCGCTTGGTCGGCGGTCATTGAGATATCGACTAATGTCAGTTGTTCCATGTTGACGGTTCGAAGGCTTTCAATGATTTCGCTTATCGAACGAGTCGTTCTAGCTCGATGAGCATTTACATCCCAAACGTTTGCGTCGGCGGGTTTCGTGTCGAGATGAAATGCTTGGTGAACGGCACGAAGAGCAGCTGGCCCTTCGCTTCTTGCAACCAGGACACTGATTTTGATTTCGCTGGTCGAGATCATTTGGATGTTGATACCCGCTTTCGCGATGGCTTGGAACATTTTCTCTGCAACGCCGGTTTGTTTAGCCATCCCAACTCCCACAACGGAGACTTTCGCAACAGCATCATCGTGGGTGACATCACTTGCTCCGACAATCTTGGCAGCTTCTTTTACCGCTCGCAAAGTTTCCTTAAGTTCGCCACTGGGAACCGTGAACGAGATGTCTGCTTTGTCTGCTTCGCCAATGTTTTGGATGATCATGTCGACAGTGATTTTTCGGTCGGCAAGTCGCTTAAAGATTTCATAGCTCGAGCCAGGCTTATCCGAAACTCCGAGTATCGTCACGCTAGCCTCGTCGCGAGTCAGCGCGGCACCACAAACACCGACCGACATCGATTCGGGTTCAGCTACGATCATCGAACCAGGGGCATCGGAGAAGCTGCTTCGGACGCAGATAGGTACATCGAATTTTTTTGCGAATTCGATGGAGCGATTGTGCATTACGCCCGCGCCGATACTGGCGAGTTCCAGCATTTCGTCATAGCTGATTTGATTCATTTGGCGAGCTTCCGGGAGCAGCCGAGGATCAGTCGTATAAACTCCATCGACGTCCGTATAGATCTCGCAAGCATCCGCTTTCAGAACCGCAGCGAGTGCAACTGCCGTTGTGTCGCTTCCGCCGCGACCAAGGGTCGTAATGTTGAAGTCGTCATCAACGCCTTGGAATCCGGCAGCAATCACGATGTTGCCGTCGTCGAGCAATTTTTTGAGTCGATCTGTCGAGATTGTTTTGATACGAGCTTTGCTATACGAGCTATCCGTTTTGATACCGATTTGAGCACCGGTTAGCGAGACTGCTTTGTGACCAAACTTATGGATCGCCATCGCCATGAGCGCGACGCTAACTTGCTCACCAGTGCTTAGCAACATGTCCATTTCACGCGCTGGCGGTTCCTCGTTCACCTGATGGGCTAGATCGATCAAAATGTCTGTGTTGGCGCCCATTGCACTGACAACGACCACCACTTGGTTTCCTAGTTGTTGAGCGCGAATAGCTTTACGAGCCGCAGCGGCTATCTTCTCAGGGGTTGCGACGCTGGTTCCACCGAACTTTTGAACAATGATGGGCATGGAAGGCTGGTTGGGTTAGAGGTTTCGATTGGGAGTGGAAATTGGAGTGGATTCGAGGCTTCAAAGCAAAGCAAACCGGAGTCGCTTAACGCTTGTATTTCACATGTTCAACAGGACGCAAATACCCGTTAACTTGTCATGAAATGAGTCGCAATTCGGAACGAAATAGAATACTTAGAGTTTTTTGGTGATCAATGTTTCCATCAATTGCCAGCCACTTTCAAAGGAGTATTTTGAAGCGGCCGCGGTGACTTCATCGTAGGTTCCAAATTCATCCGGCGTAACATCGGTGCCACAGATCGCCCAGGGTACGAATCCATGGGAGTGTTTTTTGGTGCTGACAGGTGTTGGGTGGTCAGGCATTACTAAAATTCGATAATCCGGATATTTTTTGAGGGCTTCCAACACCGGTGCAACGATGTGTTTGTCGATCGACTCGAGAGCCTTGATCTTTTCATCGCAGCGACCTTCGTGGCTGGCCTCGTCGGGGGCTTCGATATGGACGCAAACAACATCGTAGGTTTCAAGTGCCTTGATAGCAGCTTGACCTTTACCTGCATAGTTTGTGTCCAAGTAACCAGTCGCACCTTCGACCTCGATCCGGTCCCAACCAACAAGAGCGGCCAATCCACGTAGCAGATCTACTGCCGTGATCATTGCGCCACGCATGTGGAATCGCGATTCGAAACTTGGGAGCACGGGTGCTCCGCCTAGTCCCCATAGCCAAAGATTTGTTGCTGGTTTTTTCCCGGCTGCAATCCGAGCTTGGTTGATCGGATGATCGCGAAACAGAGCGACGCTTGCTTCCATGAGACCGGTTAGCAAATCGCTGCCCGGTCCACGTGGGTAATCGTCTGATATGGAAAGATCTGTCAAATCGTGAGGGGCTGTCGTACGAGAGTCGTTCGAGAATGGAGCTGGTGTGTCGGCATTGCCGCGGTAGATCAGAAGATTTCGGTAGCTCACACCCGGCACGAATTGAAGAGAATTACTTCCAAGTGTTTCTTGAGCGGATGCCAACAGTGCTGCGGCTTCGGCGCTGCTAATGTGATCGGCCGTGCAGTCGACCATGATTTGATCTTGGACGTTAACTAAGTTGCATCGAATCGCAAAGTCGTGCGGTCCGAGTTGGATGCCTTGAGCGGCAGCTTCAATGGGAGCACGACCAGTGAAGTAAACATCTGGGTCATAGCCCAGAAGACTCATGTTTGCGACTTCGCTGCCTGGCGTGTATTTCGCAGGGACGTTGTTGGATTGACCAACCACACCAGCTTTTGCGATCCCATCCATGGCTGGTAGATGAGCGGCCTGCAAAGGAGTTTTTCCGTGGAGGCTTTCCACAGGCAAATCGGCGCAACCATCGGGAATAATAATGACTGTTTTTCGAGGCATGGTTTTTAGCTTTTTTTACTTTTCGAGAACTCGCATGCGAATACTTGGGCCGTGAACGGTCTCAAGCTGTTGAATTTGTTCGACGGCTTTTTGAGCAGCACCCTCGGGGGCCTGGTGCGTCATGATAACAATTGGAACTTGGTTCGCCGCGGTTCCAAGTGCAGATTCTACGGTGGTTGGCTCGTGCTGAATGACCGAAGCAATCGAGATTTGATTTCGACCTAGAATGCCGGTAATTTCGGCTAAAACTCCAGGCTTATCAGACGCACAGAACCGCATGTAATATCGGCTGGAAAGAAGTGATGTTGCTCGCAATGCAATTCCAGAATCGCGTTGCGACCATAGCTCCAGCCTTCTGAAGGTGATGTCTGTTCTACCAACAGCAGTATCGATCATGTCCGCAACGACCGCTGACGCCGTTGGCATTTGCCCGGCACCTTGGCCATGGAAAAAGATATCTCCGACGGCATCTCCGACGACCGTAATCGCATTGTAAGCACCTCGAACTTCAGCCAAAGGCCTTCCCTTCTTAACAAGCGTCGGGGCGACGACAAGCTCTAGCTGATCATTGATGAGGGTTGCACTGGCGACAAGTTTAATGCGGTAGCCAAGTTGTTTGGCGTACTGCATATCTGTCGCATGAAAGGTGTTGATGCCAACCTTTGGAATTTCCCTCCAATTGATCCACGAACCGAAAGACAAGTGAGCGAGAATCGCAAGCTTCTGAGCCGCATCGCTTCCATCCACGTCCATGGTTGGGTCCGCTTCGGCGTATCCAAGTTGTTGAGCCTTTTGAAGGGCCGTTTCATAGTCTGCGCCCGACTCGTCCATTTGAGAGAGGATAAAATTGCTTGTCCCGTTGAGGATTCCTAGAAGCGATTGGACTTGGTTAGCGGAGAAGCACTGACTGATATTGGCGATAATCGGAATTCCACCTGCCACGGCAGCTTCGAAAGCAATTGATCGCCCAAGAGATCGAGCCTTGTCAAAAAGCTCCGGGCCATGTTCGGCAAGAAGGGCCTTGTTCGCCGTGACGATATCTTTTCCGGCTTCCAGTAGCTTCAGCGTGATCGTTCTGGCCGGCTCGAGCCCTCCGATGAGCTGAGCGACAACCTTGATCTCGGGATTCTCAATAACGTCTTCCACGCGATCAGTCAAAACACCCGCAGGAAGATCGATGGTTCGGGGTTTACTCAGGTCCGCGACGACCGCTTTCTCAAGCCAAAGTACTCGGCCAGCATGCCTAGCCGTGCGATCACCATGATCCAGAAGCAGCTTTGCTACGCCCGTCCCAACAGTCCCCATTCCGACAATTGCGACTCGCGTTTTTTCCATAAGAAATACAAGGCGTTTCTAGAGTAATTCTTGCGTATCCCAAGCGTGACTATGAGTGAAAATTCGTATGCCGCTATCCTAATCCATACCCTAGATTCTGAATATCCTATGCTTTAGTAATGGCACGTAAGTTTATTCGCGAGAATCTCGCTCAGGAAAGCATCGGGGCAATGCTCGGAAGGCTAGTCAATTATGCAAAATACGGACTGAGCCGTGAGCGCTAGCTCCGGGTTGTTATGGGAAAATCCGGAGCTAGCACTCACGGCTCATTGCCCAGCATGAAAAACTTACTTGCCCTGGAAGTGCTCCCACAATCAAGTTTGCCTTGTGAATGAATTATCGCGATTCGCGAGAAATTAATGCAAGTTTATTTCCCGTTTAATGGGGGGATGTCTTCCTTTCCTCTCTTTGTTTGCTAAACTCAATGATACGGCAGGCTTATTTTTGTTCATCAAAAGCATCTTCTCTCCGACGCCTTTGGATTTCCCAAGTCCCAATAGAAAGGTCCTAGCCAACCATGCGTTATGCATTTCGACTGGCTGAACTGTTAGGTCACACTCCTGACCGTCGAAAACGTCCCGGAACAATCAAAGCCATCGTGGAATACACGGGTCTGGATCGTCACCAGGTAGCAGCACTTCTTAAAAACGAAGCCAAATACATTCCTATCGAAGCATTGTCGCGGCTCTGTGACTACTTGATCGAGCATGGGTATGCGAAAGCCGACGAGCTTCCTGGGGCTCTATTTGCTATTAAACCCGAGAATTTCTGGGAATTGCTAGCCCGCCGCCGCCGACTAGAGGTTTGCGTCGGAGTTCGTCGACCGCCTGACGATCAGTCTGCCGACACGGCTTGGGTGGTTGCTTCGGATGCGGTTCTCGCTGGCGAAGTTTTGAACGGAGTGTCCACTTTAGGAGGCACTGCCAAAGCCCTATCGAATGTGGGAGCAGGTGCGGTTCGCAGTGAACTTCCACCTCACTTGGAAAATCTGAAGCAAACCCTGGTTTGGAGCCCGGTGACGATGCCGGAGGACCAAGTACGAGCTCGCGTCAAAGAAGTCTACGATGAGTTTGGCGAAATTGATGGCGACAAAGCTTTAATATGTCTCGGTAGCGTGAAAAGTAATTTGACCGTCGAGATGGTCATGGGTGCGGCGTTTGGTTGCGACCCGTTCGTCTCTCAAGATGATGTGAAAACGGCCAAGGAACGATCGTGTCCATTCTTCCTCCGATATCGGGATAGCGACCCGCATCCACCAGCGGCATCCGCTGGAATGCGTTTGAGCAAAACCGAAAAAGCGGACCAGCCCGGTCTTTATTACGAACAGGCAAACGGTTCGTGGGCATTCGCCGGTGGAGCAACACGCGGTCAAGATGCCGCGCTCGTGTTCTATATCTATCGTGAATCGCTCGGCCGTTTAGAGATGATTTTGAGTGGATTCTCGGGGCGTGCGACTCGCTTACTTGCTCGAACACTTGCTCATCAAGCGGAAGTCTTCTGGCCACCAATCTACCATGAGAATTACCTGCAAATCGGAGCGTACATCGTTCAGTATGCAGCGTCGGAAGCAACCGATGGTGCTGACGATATTCTTCGAACTGATTTGCTTGCAGAAGCAACGGTTATTCCTTTGCCTGTGGAAGCAATTCAACGCCGATTAGCGAAGGTTTCGTAACTTTTCTTGGAGTGCTGCGACTCTCGTCGCAGCGCTCGGACTGATCAGGGGAGAGTCTATTTCAAGCAAAACTGTGAAGAAAGAATCTTCCGTTCAGGCTGAAGTGTCTCCCCGAAAGTTGGGACAAGACTCGGCACTTCCGCATCTCAGTATCTCCAAGGCGAGTGTGATTTTTTTTGCACTTGCCTTTCTACTTTGCGGTGCGATTAGATTCGCTTGGTTGTCGATTGATTTTGATTCTCTCTTTGAGGATCCGGATGCTTACGCAAAGCTTGCGGAAGGGCTTGCATCCAGCGGGACGATAGGTCACGTCGTTGGAGGTGAAGTTCACGCCACGGCTTATCGCCCACCTGGTTATATTTGGGCTTTATCGTGGTTGGTAGTCGACGGTCAATTGAGCAGGATTCTGGTTTGCATCTTTCACGGTACTCTTGGAGTGCTGACATGCACTCTTGTTGCCCGAATCGCGTATCTGCTGACGTACTCTAAGGCCTTTGCTGTATTTGCGTCTCTTGCGGTTGCTGTTGATCCGATATTGCTGAAGCAATCGAGCTTAGTCATGACGGAGACACTCGCGACATTCATCGCCGTTGTGCTTTGGTGGATTTGGATCGAGCTTACGAAGATGCCAAAGAGGAAAACACACAG